>JAFEAS010000132.1:26994-32058 GCA_018266315.1 Chloroflexi bacterium SZAS-1
CCTACCCGCGAGCGCGCGCCAGCTGGTGCTGAATGGCAAGCCCTATAGCGACACAGTGCCTATTGGCTTCAGCTTTCCGTTCTATAGCTACACATTTACCGAAACCGCCGTCGCTGCCGATGGGTTTCTGGCATTTAGCCGCCCGCCGGTGCCATATAATGTTCCCGTTTCGGGCTGCTTCCCCGATATTGGGTTCGATTTTTACGAGATTGCGCCCTTTCGTACCGATATTGATCTGGCGCGCGGCGGGATGATACGCTATGCAACCATCAATAATGGGCAGACCTTTGTTGTGAGCTATGAAGATGTGCGGCTGGCGGGGAATACCAGTGGTAGCTATAGCTTTCAGGTGCTGCTTCAGAATGATGGCCGGATTGTCTACCAGTATCGAGATCTGCCTGCCGTGCCTGAAGCGGTAGCGGTGGGTGTGCAGCGTACCACACTCGATTATCAGGTGCTTGGGTGCAGCACGCGCGCGCCAGCTGCGCCTGGCCTGGCAATCGAACTGCGCCCGCAGCCACTCCCAAGCCAATGGCTGGAAATATTGCCGTCAAGCGGCACGGTGCCGCCTCAGGCCCGGCGAGCATTGACTGTAGCGCTGCGCTGGGTATTGCCGCGCTGGATGCTGCAGCGCGCCCAGATCGAACTTATTAGCAACGACCCCTTGCATCGGCGGGTAATCCTGCCAGTAGCACTCGAGCTAAAACCTGCTCCCTTCAGCCGATGGATGCCAATGATGTGGCGTAACTCGTAGCTGCCGCAGGCCCCTCACCAGCAGGCGAAAGCCCGCAATAGCGGGAGATTCGCTGGCAGAACAATCGCTTGCTCAAGGCTCGTGGTATACTATGGCGGCTTGCCGAATAATCAAACCTGCGTGCAGAAACCGGGTAATGCTCGGGTGCACAACCGTTCCTGCCAACTGGCTTCTACCAACCGCACACTACTATAAGGTATGTACCCGTTCCACCCATTAACAGTTCATGTGCCGATTGGCTTATTGCTCGGCAACGCTGCCTTGACTGCGCTGTATCTCTGGCGTGGCGATCGGGCGTATGCTACCAGCGCGTTCCACTGCTTGTGGCTTGGCTGGCTTGGCACACTTATCGCTGTAGCGAGCGGCTTGCTCGATGCCGCGCGCCAACTATTTGGCCCACAGGCACGCCCCGATGCACTGGGCTGGGTCAATGCCCATGCGCTGGTAGGGCTGGCGATCCTTGTGGTGTATTGGCAAGCCTGGCAGCGGTATCGCCGTGCGCCTACGCTGCTGGATGACGCACCAGCGCGGCGTGGCTATCTACTACTGCTGGCGGTGGGCGCTGTGCTCGTGGTGCTCGATGGCTGGCTTGGCGGGCACCTGGTGTATAGCCTGCGGCTTGGTGTCCTGCCCTGATCTGGAATACGCCAGCCCGCAGGCCGTTCGCTGCACATAACACAATATCAGTGTGGGGGGAACATAATGCTGGGCGCGTTCATGTATTTCTGCATATGGCTGCCGCTGAATATTGTGCGTCGGGTGTGGTGGAACTGGACGATCGAAGGGGCCGAGAACTTGCCGCCGCGCGGCCAGGGGATGCTTATCGCCGTCAACCATATAAACTGGACTGACATTCACATTTTGGGGGCTTCATTGCCGCTTTCGCACCGGCCCTGGTGGATCGCAAAAATCGAAATGTTTCTCAATCCGTTTGTGACATGGTGGCTGCGTGAAATGCAGGTAATCCCAATCAAACGTGGCAAGCGCGATACCGCGGCATTAGATGAATCCGAAGAAGCGCTGCGCAATGGGGCGGTGCTGATCGTGTTCCCCGAGGGGCATCGTAGCCGCACTGGTGGCCTGCTCGAAGGGCGGGGCGGGACGGTACGGCTGGCAGTACGCACGCATTCCCCAATTGTGCCGGTGGCAGTCTGGGGCACCGAGCAGGGGCTAAAGGGGGCGGCGCTGCGCAAACCCATCCATATCAAGATCGGGAAACCATTCTTCTTGACTGCGCCCGATGGCAAGATACCCTGGGATCGAATGAACGAGCTGACCGACGTGATGATGCTGCATATTGCCGAGCTATTGCCGCCTGAATATTGGGGCGTGTATCGCGAGAAGATGGAGCAGTGGCAGCTGACCGATACCGCTGATACCAAAGCTGGGGCATAGCCTGCTGTTCGGTGGGCTTTGGGAGGTGGCGCAGCCGCCCGAGGAAAACCAGGGCATCAAACGGCTTAAGCTATGACTAACCGGAGTTGCACAGCGCGCCTTTGGGGTAGCGTGCTGCCTACGCTCAAAATCTGTCCCTAGGCAATACAGTGCGGGCGGGGAATAAGTTCCCCGCCCGCACTGTACGCTACACACATGCGCTATTAGCTTGTGAGGAGTCCTTCGTCGGGCTCGCCAAGAAGCTTGTTGGTAATGATAATCGCCAGCCGCGTTGCCAAGGCGCTGAGTACCAGGCTAAGAAGACCATACACTAATCGGCGTTTAGTCTCGTCGTTCATTATGTTCTATCCCTCCACAAGTTATCTCAGATTACATCGCTAACTCCGGCGACGCCCACCAAAAATCAGGGTTGCAAAGTACAGCAGCTGCAACACCGCCTGGGCAGCTCCGGCAACATAGGTAAGGGCTGCTGCATTTAACATTGAATTGACGCCCTGGGCTTCCTGAGTCGTTACTAGCCCGTTTCGCATCAGCATTTCGCGTGCCCGCGAGCTGGCATTCAGCTCGACTGGCAGAGTGATGAGCGAGAAAAACACTGCTGCACTCATCAGCACTAACCCGGCCACCGCAATTGTAAACCCGATGCTGCCGCTATTTCGTGCCGCTGCGCCGAGCATTAAACCAACGAAGATCAGAATAGTGCCAAAGCTCGAACCAATATTTGCAATACCAACAATGCCCGAGCGCAGCTGCAGCCAGAAGTAGCCCTGCTTATCTTGCAGCGCGTGGCCTAGCTCGTGCGCAACAACGGCCATGGCGGCAACCGAAGGGGTTTGCGCCGAGCCTGCCGAGAGCCGCATAACCTTGCCGCGCGGGTCGTAATGGTCGGTCAGGTCGCCAGGTATCATCTCGACCTGCACATAGTCGAGTCCTTCATTACGCATCAGCACCCGGGCGACATCGGCACCGGTCATACCCTGAACATTGCGCACCTGCGAAAACTTCTGATAGGTAGAGCGAACCTTCCACTGGGCAAACAACGCCAGCGCAATGGCTGGCAGCATGAAAATCATGTATTGAATATTGAAAAACATGAATGGCATAGACTACTCCTCTTCATACGTCACAAGTAGTGACATAAAAAAATTATAGCACCACGTGTGCTGTATGCAATTAGAGCCTTGTTAGAACTATACTGTAGCGGTGAGCCACAGTGCTGAATGCGAAGCCCAAGTGGTGCCAGGAGAAGCCACGCTCGCCCACAATATGAATGCTATGCGCTGGTACCCAATCGTAGCACTGTATCGATGCTTGCTGCCAGGCGATTGCGCAGCATCTGCCAGGTTTCGCGCCCGCTAGCTGGGGCCACAAGCACGCCGACGAGTACACCGGCGAGAAATAGACGCAGCCGCATTATATTCCTCCGCCCATATCATCCGAGCCCTGCCCCGGTGTTTTGAGCAGATCGTTGGCAGCGACCTGCACTTTTGCAACTGCGTCGCTGGCGATCTGCTGGGCGCGCTGTACCGCATCATCGGCGCGCTGCTTAAGCTCTACGCCACGCTCGGCGATCTGCTCGCGCGTTTCGGCCCCGCTGTGGGGGGTAAGCAGTGTTGCAGCGGCGGCCCCAACGACTGCGCCAATGAATAAACCGCTCAACAGCAGCATATCATTTGTACGCTGGCTCATGTCATTTCTCCTCAAACCATATATTCAAGCCATTAAGCACGTTCTGTGCCATGATTCGCCCAGGCGTGGTGTATTGTAACGCGACTGCGATCAGCGTCAAGTTTGTTTCTTGCTTGTAACTTGCGCGCGCTACCCTTACACTATTCCGAAGACTGCTGCCCCACCTGAGTTGCAGTGCGTTGTATGGCAGAGATGGCGTATAATGCATACCATGAAAGTGCAATTATTTCCCACCCCCGATGAAGATACGGTCGCGGCGGTGCTTGCGGCACTGGCACTCTATGCCGATGAAGTGGCGGCGATTGAGCCTGCCACCCCACGCTCGGCCTGGAGCGATGCTGGCCGCCTCGCCGCCCAGGGATTACCGCCAATACGCGCAGCAGTGCCGCGCTGGGCGGGTGCCGAGCGGAGCCGCCGCGCTGACAATTGGAGCACTGGCATCGTCGGATTGTAACTCGCCGGTAGCTCGTACCGCCAGGGGGCTTCTCGGGTATGGCGCGCTACCTTACGGACGTACCTACATGTTTGACACTGTGCTGATCGCGAATCGGGGCGAGATTGCGCTCCGCGTGATGCGCGCCTGTAAAGAGCTGGGCTTGCGCACGGTAGCAGTATATAGCGAGGCCGATCGTGATGCGCCGCATGTGCGCTATGCCGATGCGGCCTTTTTGATTGGCCCACCGCCAGCCCCGCAGAGCTACCTCGATGGCGATGCGATCATCAATGCCGCGCGGGCGGCAGGCGCAGGGGCGGTGCACCCCGGCTATGGCTTTCTGGCCGAGAATGCCGGGTTTGCGCGCGCCTGTGCCGCTGCTGGCCTGGTGTTTATTGGCCCGCCGCCCGAGGCAATGGAGCGGATGGGTGGCAAAGTTGCGGCCCGGCGCGAGGCTACCGCTGCCGGGGTGCCATTAGTGCCCGGCACACTTCGCCCGGTTGAGCAGCCTGGCGAAATCGTCGCGCTCGCTGAGGATTTCGGTTACCCAATAGCGATTAAAGCTGTGGGCGGCGGTGGTGGGCGCGGCCTGCGCGTGGTGCGCGCGCCGAGCGAAATCGAGGCGGCGTTTGAAAGCGCGCAGCGTGAGGCGGCCTCGGCGTTCAAGAATCCCGACCTGTATGTCGAAAAATACCTCGACGACCCACGCCATATTGAGATTCAGGTGCTGGCCGATAGCTATGGCAATGTTGTGCATCTGGGCGAACGCGATTGCTCGGTGCAGCGCCGCCAC
>JAFEAS010000133.1:0-22589 GCA_018266315.1 Chloroflexi bacterium SZAS-1
GCACAGCGAGAAGCCGTGCTGCCACCTGGCGCAGGGCATTCTGGAAGAGGCGCTGACCTGGGTGACCGGCGGGCATTCCTTCCATATGGACGAGATTGAGTGCCGCGGCACCGGTGGTGCCACCTGCACCTTCGCCATCGACAAAGACGCGATCGACTAAGCTGAGCGCTCAGGTTGGGCGTGAGCAGTTTTAATGCTAGTAGAGCATTCGCTTCCCGAGCAATTTTTCTATTTCACCAGCTATTGTTTGTATATAGCACAAACAACACCTTAGGAGAAGAAAAAAGCCCGATGCTGTCACAAGCACCCCAACGGTAAGCGAATACTCTAAGTATACCCGAACGTATCTAAGAAATTATACAGGTATGTGCAAGGTGTGCGTAATGCGAATGTAATCTCACAACCTTGAGTCACCTAAGCGCTATCTTGTATAGTAAGAGGGGTGAATAACCCCGGAGGAGGTCTCTTACTTTTACGCCCTCCGGCCGACAATAAGGGGAAACCAAGCCATGAAACGCATCGTTATCCGCGAGCGCACACCGATCCCCCCCTTCGGCGAGCCGGCCCGCGATCTTCGCATCCTTAATAAGCCACTCTGGCTGCTCCAGCGCGATCTCCTGGCGCACCATTGCCGCGGCGCAGAAGAAGTGGACTCCCCGTCTGAAATTTCTGCTGATCGCGAAGAGCTACTCGTCTACCGGGATAACCTCTTCTTCAATGATCTCCTCATCGATACATTTATCGCTGAGGCAAAAGCCAGTGGCCATGCCTGCCAAATTGCATTCGCGCTCGATGACAAATCGATCACAACCCATGCCCTGCGCCTACAAGAGGGTATTACACTTGATATCCAGCATAATGTGTATGTAGCAGATTTATTTTATTACCCAAACGGTATAACCGAAGAGGCGCAGCCGCTGATTATTGCGACCGAGCCACGCGAAATGGGGTACTATCATATTCCAACATACATGGCACCTAATCAGGGCGACTTAGTGTTTCAGGTACCAAAGCGGGTATTCCTTTCGATCGAAAATTGGGTGCATGTTTTTCTCGCAAACTCGCCATTCGGCGTCTTCTCGTGGGGGCGTATTCAAGAGCAGCAAGCTGAAGAAAGTTGGAAAGAAAAGCTCGCAGTTTCGCTTTCAACACTGCTTAACCGTATCAACCCGCTTGCACCGCGCTGGCGCAATCACTTTTTGGCCAGCTCGCGCTTAGTGAAAATCGGTAAAAATTGTTCAATCGACCCGACGGCGACCATCCATGGCCCTACGATCATTGGCGATAATGTAACTATTGGTGCCGGGGTAGTCATTACAAATAGTCTTATTGGCAAAAATGTGACAATTATGCAGGGTTCGCAAGTCATGCTTAGTGTCATCAGCGACCGCTGCTACCTACCCTGGAATTCGGCCCTGTTTATGACGACACTCATGGAAAACTCGATGGTTGCCCAGCTGAGCTGCTTACAAATGTGTGTTGTCGGGCGAAATACCTTCATTGGTGCGGGCAATATTTTCACCGATTTCGACCTGCGCAACCAGCCGCTTCACACCTACCACCAGCGCAAGGGCGCAAGCAAACCCGAAAAGGAAGAAGTGGGGTTACCCGTTATTGGATCGGCAGTAGGCCACAATTGCAAAATCGGCAGTGGGTTTGTTGTGTATCCCGCCCGCATGATTGGCTCAAACAGCACCCTTATTTATGCCGACCCTGAAGCGGTGATTAACCGTAATATTCAACCGATGACCAACATCGACGATCTGGAGTTTGATGAACAAGGTGAGCCGCTACGCACAGTGTATACCTGGCCGCGCGTGCTCGAAAACCCAATTTTACCAGCAGATACCGAACCAGCCGAACCGCTGCAAATGGCCTGGCCAGAAGCAGCGCGCTTGCGCCATTAGGAGGCCCCTGTGAGCAAAGATAAGATTCTTGTCGTTGAAGACGCACCCGACATCTCAAGCCTGCTCAAGATCTATTTTACGTCGCAGGGGTACGAGGTGTTGACGGCAATGCGTGGGCATGTGGCACTCGATATTTGCCGCAAAACGCCACCAAACCTCGCGCTACTCGACGTTAATTTGCCCGATATGGAGGGCTATGATATTGGGAAAACATTGCGCCAGAGTGCGCGCACCCGCCATATTCCGATTATTTTTTTGACAGCGCGTGGCGAAAAGCAGGATCGCATTCGTGGTTTGGGTGAAGTACAGGCCGAATACTATATCGTAAAGCCCTTTGATATTGAAGAAGTTCATACGATTGTCAAAGGCGCACTCGACCGTGCCCGCCAGAAAAACCTGGCCCACCCGGTCACCAATTTGCCCACGGCAGAACTGATTAACGAACAATACCGCCAGCTGGTTGCTAGCCCCGGCGGCTGGGCATTGGCCCAGGCGCACATCAATGGCTTCGAAACATTTACCCAAGCGTATGGCGCGGTTGTGGGCGAGGACGTGCTGAAATTTACGGCGCTGATGTTAAATGAAGTTATTAATGAGCTTGGCGGCCCCAATGACTTTATTGGTCAAATGGTGGTTGGTCCTGATTTTGTTATTACATCAACCCCCGAACATTTACGTGCTATTTGCACGCGTATGTGCGAGCGCTTTGATGCCGAAATTGGCTTGCAGTACAACTATAAAGATCGTCGTAATGGCTATATTATGGCGAACGACGAACAGGGCAACTCGCGACAGGTACCCCTTATGTCGCTCTCTATTGGCGTGCTTACCAGTGCAGATGGGCCATTTTACGATATCCGTGAGCTCAGCGAAACGGTAGAGGACGCCCGGCAACACGCTTTGGTCGAAGCACGTGAGCTTGGCCGGAAAAGCCACATTAGTTATGGCCGTAGTGTCGACGATTAACAGTCGATCGGTATATATTTGTCGATATGCCAGCTAGCCGACAGTATCGTTTCCTGGGGGCGCAACCATCCGAATAATATGCTGTGCTATCACGAATAGCTCCTACACAATCATGTTACTTTACTGCCATCCAGCTACGGTTTTTAGCAGCCGTCTTCTGGAAGGAGCCTGATCCCTGGATATGGATACCACAACCATAGCTTCACCCCAGGTGCGCGCTTGGGAATTGTTAGCAGCCCTTGCCAATTATGGGCATGGTATTGCCACTGTCCAAAGCGCCGACGATCTGGTACAGCATATTGTCGAACTTGTACAGAATCACCTTCCCTGCCCCTGGGGCATATTTCTACTACACACCTCCGCAATTCCACGTAGCATGGCAAGCTGGGGAATATCGAGTGATGAGGCCAACCAGCGCGCTCATGATGGGCAGCTAACATCGGCTGATCGGCTCGACATCGCATTAAAGTGCAATACAGAGATAGCTGGCTCGCTTGTGCTCGGCATGAACACCGAAGCCGAAGCAGTGCTTCCCCCCACGCTCGTTCAGGGCCTGAGCGCACAGCTCGAACTCCTTATTCAGCTGTTCGACCGCGAAACCAAACAGCAGCGCAAGCAGGCCACCCTCGAAGTAGCCGCAGCCTTACAGTTCGACCTTACTGGGCAGCTTGATTTGCAAGGAGTGCTTCGCGCTCTGCTCGAACGCGCGGTTGAGCTTAGCCGGGCTTCTAGCGGTGCACTGTATACGTTTTCCGACGAGCACGAGCTGCAATCTGTAGTCGATTATGGGTTACCTACTAATTATCCAAGCGAACGGCTCAAGCTCGGTCACGATATTGCCAATTATGTAGCGCAACGGCGCACATCTATCATACTCGACTCGCATCGGCCTGCCCCAGAACAGCTCAGGATATATCAAAATCAGGGTATACCTGCAGTACTCTGCGTTCCCTTGCTGGTACAAGATACCATTCTCGGCGTTCTGTTTCTGGTGCAATCTGCCCCACATTTGCGTTTCACCGAACACGCCAAGCTGCTCATTGAGGCGTTTGCAAAACCAGCGGCCCTCGTTCTACGAAACGCCCAGCTTGTTGCGCAGCAGCAGCAACGTGCCCGCGAGCTATTCGTGCTGTATGAAAATGGGCAACTCCTTGGTTCGACGCTTCGTATTGAACCAATGCTTACGCGTGTCGCCGAAAATATTGCGCTTGTGATGGCAGCCGATCAGTGCCGCGTCTTTTTACTCGACGAAGCCAATACAAATACCCTTTATGAAGCTGCTGCATATAACTCTGACACATCCGGGCAGCCGCTTGCACATCCCTCTTCTATCGGTGTAAATCGCTTCTTTGCGTCGTTACTACAATCTTCCGAGCCATTCGTGCTCAAAGATACCAGCGTTGCAGGCGAGGAACCGCTATTCAGCGAGATGCTGCGCGAAGAATCACTTCAAGCAGCAATCATCGTGTCCTTACGCATTAAAGATCGCGCGGTTGGCCTGATGAGCGTTGGCTATACACAGCGCGATCAGCGCTTCACACGGGCAGAGATGAACCTGGCCCAAACCCTTGCCAGCCAGATCGCCACGGCGCTTGTGAATACACAGCTGTATGTTGAAGAGCAGCGGCGTGCAACCGAATTAGAGCAGTTGCAATCGCTCAGCCAGCGGCTTGAAGCAAACCTCTCGCTGAACGATATGCTTGGGGCAATTCTCGTTGGTGTTCAATCGATGATGCCCTTTACGGGAAGTGAAATCTGCCTCTACAATACTGATACGCAATCGCTCCATGTTGTGATGATGCGAGGCACCCGCTCGGAAAGTGCAACATACGACCTACCATTAACCGGTGGGCTGGCAAATTGGCTCGCGTATCATCGGCGGGCGCTCCGGCTCGACGATTTTCAGCAGGCCCCGGTACGGCCGCGCCTCACTACTCTCGCTGATGGTTCAAACATTCGTAGCTACCTGGGCGTACCGCTCTATAGCGGCGATTCCTTGCTTGGCACACTGGAGCTATTCAGTAATAAAGCGTATTGTTTTTCAGCAGATGACGAGCGGCTACTTACTATTGTCGCAGCCCAGGCGGCCCAGGCGATCAGTAATGTGCGCCGCTACGAGGCAGCTGATCATTATCTGCACACTCGGGTTCAGCAGCTTACTGCCCTCCAACGGATTAGCCGCCAGCTAACATCAAACCTTTCACTCACGCATATTCTTGACTTTACCCTCGAAGAAGCGCTTCGCGCGACTGGAGCGCAGAGTGGGTATATTGCGCTGCGTAAAGAATTTGCCTTTGAAGAAGCCATGCGCGCCTTTTCTACCGAGGAAAGCGGACGCACAAATCTTAACGGGCAACCGGATAATACCGAAGTACTGGTCATTTCCGCTCAGGGCACCAATAAGGAAACAGGCGTACAACTTATCAATCAGCCCATCAATGGCAGTGGAACGGCTGCCGATGCTGTGCTGATCAATGGCGAACCGATTATCATTGACGAGCTCGATTACGACGATCGCCTGAGTAACCTGGGTCCCGAAGCGCTTTCCGTACTGGCAATGCCAATTTATTACGAAGCTCAGGTAGTTGGCATTGTTAATTTACACAGCGCCCAATCTCATGCCTTCAATCACGATGCGCTTGAGTTTATTCGCGCCCTTGCCGACCAAGCCGCGCTTGCCATCGGGAACACCCAGCGCTACAACGAGCAGGTGCGTCAGCGCGAACAATTACAGCGTCGCGCTAGCTTGCTCAAAGAAGTGCTCGATATTGGCCAGGCGCTACGAGCCGATCGTTCGTTGGAAGAAGTACTGGAACAGATCGCGTTTAGCATTATTGATGTTACCGGCTTCCGGGTGGTTGCTATCAATATTGTCGACCGAGAAAACCCAGGGATATTACGCGTTATTACCGGCGCAGGTCTACCGCTAGAGGAGATTGAGCGCCTTAAGCAAGGTATATTCCCACTGAATATCGCACAGCGTTTTCTTCATCCTCAGTTTCGCATTGGGCGTAGCTTCTTTATTCCGACCAGCGCCGTCAAAGAAATTACCGCCGATATAGATGTCAGTGATATATCAACCAATACCATCATCGACGAGCGGGCCGAACACGAGTGGCAATTGGGCGACGAGCTGTTTGTGCCTATGTATGGCACACGCGGTAATTTCCTTGGTATCATTTCAGTTGAAAACCCCTACGATCGATTAAGACCAACCCGTCGTTCCATCGAGCCACTCGAGATTTATGCACAACAAGCAGCGAATGCCATTGAGAATCTTGAGCTACTAAATGAAGCGCGTAGCCAGGCATCCCAGATGACCGCACTAGCGCGGGCAAGCGCTGCCGCTGTTTCGACTTTAGATCTGACAGGACTCCTCACGCGCGTCTATGACGAGGTGGCGGCGTATCTTGGTGTGCTCCCATTCTTCATCGTCCTTTCCTACGACAGCCAGCATAATACGATGCGCTACGAGCTGTTCAAAGAACAGGGTGAGGTTGTAACTCGCTACAATAACACGACCCTACCTAAAAGCGGCTTAACTGGATGGGTTATCGATTCTGGGCAACCGCTGTATATTAGCGATTTGCCTGCAATGCACGATACTTTGCCAGCTCAACCCATTCAGCTAGGTACATACGACGTTCGTTCGTGGCTTGGCATTCCACTTCGCAGCCAGGAACAAGTTATTGGCGTTATGTGTACCCAAAGCTTACAGCCAAACGCCTTTAGCGAACGCGATGTTCAATTCCTCTCTACTTTAGCTAATCAGCTTGCGATTGCGCTTGAAAAAGCACGTCTGTTCGATGAGCGCGAACGACGATTGGCCGAACTAGGGCTAATCAATCGTATTGGTAATATTGTGAGCGCGACCCTCAATTTTGAGGATATGCTTAACGCCATCTACGATTGCTTAACTGATTTCATTCCTATTGACACATTCCTTGCGGTAAGTTACCAAAGCGCTTCCAATTTATTATTGGGTGGTTTGCTCGTTGAATCCGGAAACCGCAGATTTCGCTCGTTTGAACAACCACCATCTCCCGAGGGGCCGATTGATTGGGTTGTGCGCAATCGTGCACCGCTATTATTACCAGATCTACGGTCTGAACCTGCGAGCAGCATAGCGTCGGCTTTGATTAGCGAAAACTCAGAAGCAGCTTCCTGGCTAGGCGTACCATTGTTGGTTGGCGATGGCGACATTGTTGGTATTCTCGCAGTGCAGAGCATTACTGCCAATCGCTACAGCGAGCGCGAACTGGCGTTTCTCAGTACGGTTGCAAGCCAGCTCGCACTTGGTATACAAAATATTCGCCTATTTACCGACCGCGAGCGCAAAATAGCTGAACTCGACGCTATTGGCCAAATTGGCCGCGTAACAAGCTCATCTCTCGATTTGCGACCAATGGTTGGGGGGCTGCATCAGGTACTCAGCAAAGCTTTAGCCGCAGAACACACCAGCCTGCTGTTGATAGACCACGAGCGCAGAACGGCGCGAATGTTAGTATTTGATAGCGATAAACTGCTGATTGATAAAGAAGAAGATGTTTCTCAGTTAAATCAAAATACCCTGGCAGGTTGGATTATTCAGCATAATCAGCCGCTGCGTATCGACAATATCTATGCCGAACGTGCTAGCAGAAACGATACACTATTCTTCTTTGCCGAAGCTGACAATGAAGATGTTCGTTCCTACCTAGGAATCCCGATTCTGACCTACGACGGCACACCGATCGGGGTGCTTGGTGTGAGCAGCCGTAAGCTCCAGGCATTTAGTCAGCGCGATCAAGAGCTTCTTATCAATGTCGGCGCACAGGTATCGCTGGGCGTGCAAAATACGCAGCTCTTCGCACGTGCGCAAGGGCAGGTACAGCAGCTCGGCCTGTTGAACCGCATTTCCACAGTTGCCGCCTCGACATTAAAGATTGAAGAGATTTACCGGGCTGGAACTGACGCTTTGGCGCGAACGACCGGAGCGAACCAGGTACGCATTGTTTTGTATGATTACGAACATAATTCCGCAATTATTGCTGCTGAATATATACCAACCCCTCCCAGCCAGGTAAATATCATCCATATTCCGTTGCATAACAATCCATCGGTTCTGTGGCTTGAAGAAAAGCGCCAGCCGTTGATTGTGTATGATGCCCTTAATGATCCAATCTTGTCCCGCACGCACGAAATGTTCAAAGCACTCGACATCCGGTCGGTCGCGCTACTACCGTTAATTGTAAACGAGCGGCTCATTGGTGCGGCTGGTGTTGATTTCGTAGGCCAGCAGCATCAATTTAGCGAACAAGAGATCGAGCTGTGCCAAACAATTGCCAACCAAATGGTAACGGCGATTGAAAATGCACGCCTGTTTGGCGCAGCCCAGAATAGCGCCACTGCCCTTCAGCGCAAAGTTGGCGAGCTCGAAACATTGCTCGAAGCTGCACGCCTGCTTAGCTCAACACTGAATTCGCAACAGGTGCTCGACAACCTAATGGAACTGGTAGGGAAACACCTCGATGTCAGTACTGTGGCGCTATGGACGATTTCGGATAATCGGGTGCTTGAGCCAGCCGCTATGCGCGGCATTGCCCCCGAAGTTTCGCGCCTGCTCCGGCCACCAGTGGGCAGTGGCCTAACAGGCCAGGTTGCGGCCACGGGTAAGCCGTTGATTGTAGCGGATGTAGAGAATCAGGGCGGCTCGCTCTACCCTGAATTTAACCGCGCTAATCATTACACATCGTTTATGGGCGTGCCAGTAACCTACCGCGATACCACGATTGGCGTCCTCAGTGTCATGACTGTCCAACGCCGTATCTTCACACGGGATGAAGAATTAGTGCTCGCAGGCATGGCCGACCAGGCAGCGATTGCCTTGCAGAATGCGCGCTTATTTGCCGAGCGCGAACGGCGTATTACTGAGCTATCGACAATTAATAGCATTAGCCAGGCAATCAACGCTACCCTCGAACAGAACAAGCTTCTCGAAGCGCTGCATGCGGGGGTTGCGAGCGTGCTTGATACGCGCAATTCCTCAATCGGAGTGTATGATCCAACGACCCAGCAGCTAACATATCCAGTATGTTGGGTAGATAATCAGCAAGTGCTGGATGCCCCGCCGCTCTCGCTTGATGCCCCGGCAGCGGCAGCCGCGCGTAGCGTTCTTACCAAGCAGCGCCCGTTGCTATTACGTACCCTTGCTGAAGTTCAGCAATTCAACCCAGAAGCAAACAGCCCTGATGCGGCTACTTTAGCATCGTGGCTGGGGGTACCGATTGTTCAAGGCGAGCAGGTCTTCGGCCTGATTCAAGTGCAAAGCGGCGCGCCAAATGCTTTCGACGAAGACGACCTACGATTCCTCAGCACAGTTGCCAGCCAGGCCGCCACTGCCCTGGCGAAAACGCGCCTGTTCGATGAGCGTGAGCGCCGCCTACGCGAAGCTAATGCTATGCGTGATATTGGCAGTGCCGTTACCTCAACGCTCGATTTACAGGATGTGCTTGAGCGTCTGCATAGTGAGCTTGGGCAGGTTATTGATGTTAGCACCTCGTATGTTGCGCTCTACGACGTAAACCAGGGCCTCTTAAGTTATCCAATCGCATACGATTGTGGCATCCCGGTAGTGTTTACCCCCGATCTGGTAGAAAAGGGCGGCATTGGCACCAACGATTGGGTTATCACCAACCAGCGGCCCATTCTCGTTGGCACAAACGATGCGTTACAACAATATATGACGGATGGTGAAACGCCACGCGTTGGGCCTAGCGATCGGCAAGAGGAATCATACCTGATTGTGCCGATTTTACTGGGCGACGAGGTGCTGGGCGTAATTAACATCCAGAGCTACGAGCAATTCGCATTCGACGAGGAAGACCTGCGTTTCGTATCAACAGTAGCCAACCAGGCAGCGATTGCGATTAATAACGCGCGCCTCTTCCAAGAACGCGGACGCCGTATTACTGAGCTCGCCACATTCAACGAAATTGGGCAAGCGCTCAGTGCGGTATCAAAACACGACGAACTGTTAGAGCTAATCTATCGCCAGACAAGCCGATCGCTCGATACTACGCATTTTTATATAGCCTTATATGATGACCAACGTAGGAGCGTCACCTTCCCGCTCGTCTATGCGAATGGCGAACCGATCGAAGGCGAACCAATCAGTGAGCAGCTAGCGCTCACCGATAGCGTTATTCAAAGCCGCGAGCCGCTGCTTCTCGATGAGCCAGCGCTGCATCAACACCTGGCGCGCCAGGGCATTGTGGCACACGCCCCGATCGCAAAATCATGGCTGGGCGTACCCATGATTGCTGCCGATCGTACTATTGGCGTCATTGGTATTGAAAGCTACGACAATACCCACGCATATAGCAGCGATGATGTACGGCTGCTTTCAACTATAGCGTCGTGGGGGGCGACAGCTATTGAAAATGCGCGGTTGCTTGGCGAAACGCGCCAGAGTGTGCAAGACCTTACTGCCTTGTATGATATTAATCAGGCGCTTGCCGGCAACTTCGACCAACAAGAAGTTGTATATGCCATCGCCTGTAGCACGTTAGATTTGCTCAAGGGAAGTGCATGCGCGGTGCTCACGTTCGACGAGGCGCAGCAACCCACAAATCAGATTGTCGTTGATAATGACCATCCTGAAACAATCGACCAGGATTTTGCTGCCGATGCAGCACCCTTGATCGAACGGTTATTCCTGAGCGAGCGCCCTATAGCGCTGAGTAACCTGTATAGCTTTGCTGCCCCCGAATCTAGACTGCTGGCAATGGGGCTGCGCAGCGTTTTATGCACGCTGATTGGACCGCGCGAGCAGCCGCTTGGCGTAATTCTCATCGGCTCACGGACGGTACGCGATTGGCAAGAGCGCGAAATCTCGCTGATGTCGTTGCTGGCAACTCAGTCGGCGCTAGCCCTCGATGGCGCGCGGCTCTTCCAGAGCGAACAATCGCGCCGACGCGTCGCCGATACCTTACGCGAAGTTGCGCAAACTCTTACCGGTGTGCTGGCACTCGATGAGATCACAGTCCTTATTCTCGACCAGTTGCGCCGTGTGCTGCCGTATGACACTGCCTCGCTGATGCTGCGCACTCAGGGCGATATGCTCAGCATTATTGCAACGCGTGGGTTCGATTCCACGATGCGTGAAGGCGTTGAACAATTGACGATCTCGCTGCAAGACGATAAAACTATGGCTGAGATCGTTGAAACGCGCAAGCCAATTGTCGTTGCTGATGCGCAGGCCAACGAATACTTTATTCCAGTTGAAGGTACTGAACATATCCGCGGCTGGATCGGGGCACCGCTGCTCATCGAAGACGAAGTCATTGGCTTACTGACAGTGGATAGTAGCCAGATCGCAGCATACGATGAGGACGACGCCCAGCTCGCCTTTGCCCTGGCAAGCCTCGCCGCGCAGGCAATTCGCAATGGTCGCCTATTCGCCGAGGTACGCCAGCTAGCCGCCGATCTTGAGCAGCGCGTTGTTGACCGTACCGCCGCCCTGGCAGAAGCGAATACGCTGCTCTCAGCAGAAAAAGAGCGTCTCCAGGCGGTGCATTCCATCACGTTGGAGCTTTCACAATCGCTTGATCTAGAGGAAACGCTCACAAAGTCACTCGGCCTTACTTCAAAAGCTGTGGGCGTCAAGCGCGGTTCGATTATGCTGCGCGACCCACAATCCAAAACGTTGATCTGCCGCGCGGTGCTTACTAGCGATGGAAGTGTGAGTTCAACATATATTCCAATAAACTTTGCCCAGGGCAGTTTAGCAAATTGGGCAATGAACAACGAACAATCGATCAGCATCCCCGATGTGCGCAAAGATGCACGGTGGGTACGCGAGCGCGGACGCGCCGACGAAGTTCGTTCGGCAGTCGCTATTCCGCTGCGCACCAAAGACGAAGTTCTTGGCGTATTGATGCTTACAAGCCCGAAGGTGAACTATTTTAGCCAGGCCCAGGTACAGCTTATGAGCACAATCGCCAATGAAATAGCGATTGTTATTCATAATGCCGAGCTTTATTCATTTATTACCGACCAGGGCCTGCGTATGTCGGAGCTATTTGCCCAGCAGCGCGAGGAAACGAGCAAAAGCCAGGCTATTCTCCAAAGTGTGACTGAAGGCGTTATTGTGCTCGATGAGCAAGAGCACGTAGTGTTGTTTAACCCTGCCGCCGAGCAAGTATTACACATCCCGGCATCGTATGCCTTGCACCAGCCGCTGGCAGTGATCAAAGATTTTAGCGATACAAGTGTCATCCCTGCTCGGGCCGAGCGCATTTTCAACAGCTTGAATGAGGGGCTGCAAACACTCGACGAAACTGGCAAATATGGCAGCCGAATCATCGACCTGACTAACCCGCCCCAAACCATTATGATGAACTTTGCGCCAGTGGTACGTCCCAACGGCATTCGCTATGGAAGTGTAGCGGTATTACGCGATGTGACGCGCGAGATCGAGGCCGACCGGGCCAAGCGCGATTTCATATCAAGCGTGTCACACGAGCTACGTACACCGCTAACCTCTATCAAAGGTTATGTCGATCTACTGTTACTTGGGGCTGCTGGGCCGCTCGCTGAAGGTCAACAATCGTTCCTCAGTGTTGTGAAAAACAATGCCAACCGGCTGATGGATCTGATTAACGATATTCTCGAAATTGGCCGCATCGACTCCAACAAAATTCAGCTCAACTTTGAGCAAGTGGATATGAGCGCAGTGCTCCACGATGCTGTACAGACTATGCGCGCAGAGATTGAGCGCAAATCGACTCAGGTGCAGATCGAAGTTGAGCCGAATTTACCCGAGATCACAGCCGATCTGCGGCGTGTCTCGCAGGTGGTGCTGAATCTCGTATCGAATGCAGTAAAATATACCTACCCTGGGGCACATGTTCAGCTTCGCGCATTCGTAAATCCAGCCGGCTTACTCCAGATCGATATTGAAGATAATGGCGTAGGGCTTTCAGCTGAACAGCAACAACATCTCTTCCGCCGCTTCTATCGAGCCGACAACCCACTGCGCGACGAAGTGGGCGGCACTGGCCTAGGGCTCTCGATTGCTAAATCGTTTATCGAGTTGCATGGGGGCGAAATTTGGGTTCAGAGCGAACAGGGTGTTGGAAGTACGTTTAGTTTCATGCTGCCCTTAGTGCAGCCCGAGCAATCAACCGAATCAGTGTAGTTGTGCATGGTTTCAAGAAATAAAGCTGTCCTGTGAGCGCAATCCATCTCAACAACCGATTAGTACACTATGAAATGGTCGGTCGCCGTGGCCCGCCAATTATCTTCTTGCATAGTTGGCTAGGCTCGTGGCGCTACTGGCTGCCAACGATGGATCATATCTCTGAGCGCAACCGAGCCTATGCGATCGATTTCTGGGGCTTCGGCGAATCCGATCGGCGCGAGAGCGAATTTTCGCTCAACGAATATGTTGATATGCTGCTGGCCTTTATGAATAATATGGGCCTCACGCGTGTGAACCTGGCCGGGCATGGGCTAGGCGGGATGGTCGCTATTCGGGCAGCGAACCAGCAGCCCGAGCGGTTCGGTAAGATCCTGACGGTGAACACGCCCATTCATGGGGCGCAGGCGATCTCGGTACGGCCTGGGGCTTTGCTTTCGCGGCTGTTTGGGCGTTCAAACCCAACCAATGTGTGGTCGAAGATGGTACGCCAGATCGAAGTCGACGACCAACAAATCAAAGACGAGATTATTGAAGATACCGACAGCCTTTCAGAAACACTGATCGAGCGGGTGGTAGCCTCTATTCTAAAATCCGATTTGCGTGCTGACCTAGCGCGGATTGAGTCGCCAGTACTGGCCGTATACGGTGTAAACGACAGCATTGTTAGCCACGATCAGGCCGAGCTACTGCGCGAAGAACATCGCTCGCTCCAAGTATTAAAGATGCGCCGCTCGAACCATTTCCCATTTCTTGATCAGCCAAATGTATTTAATCGATTATTGCTTGATTTTTTGGCGAGTGAAGGCACGCCGGTGGAGATTAAAGCCGAGTGGCGGCGACGCGTGAGCCAGCTCGATTATATGTAGTGCGTCTATTGGGGTATATGATACCAAATCCGGTTGAATACAGGTATATCCTCTACGGCGCATGATACGCTATAAAGCCAAACGCTACGTGCGTAGTGCGTAATGCTACGGGCGAGTCTGGTATCAAACACCACACGAGAAAACCCAGAAAATCAGTACTATAAACGGGAGCAGGTGAGTTGTATCACCTGCTCCCGATTCATTTCCAGTATAAATGCCAGCTCTACATTAGCGGCGCAACCGTGGATCGAGCGCATCGCGCAGGCCATCGCCAAGCAGGTTAAAGCCTAGCACATTTATCATAATTGCCAAGCCAGGGAAGAACACCAGGTGCGGCGCACTGAAGAGCTGGTTGCGCTCGGCACTCAGCATCGAGCCCCACTCAGGCGTAGGCGGCTGCGCACCCAGACCCAGGAACGAGAGCGCTGCTGTTTCAAGAATGGCGGTACCAATACCAAGCGTGCCTTGCACAATTAGTGGCGAAAGCGCGTTCGGCATCACGTGTTGAAATAGGATTGCGATCGGACTGGCACCTACAACCCGCGCCGCCTGCACATATTCTTCTTGCTTCACAGAAAGCACGCTGGCGCGCATCACCCGGGCATATGCCGGAATGGACACAATTGCGATCGCCAGCATTGCGTTGATCAGCCCTGGGCCAAGCACACTCACAATCGCAATCGCCAGCAACAGTGCCGGAAATGCTAGCAAGACATCGAGAATACGCATAAGCACATTATCGATCCAGCCACCAATATAACCGGCAATTGCGCCAAGCAAGACGCCGATAAGAATGGCGAACCCGACGGTGAGAAACCCGACATACAACGAGATACGCGCACCATAAATAATGCGACTGAGCTCATCGCGATTATTACCATCGGTACCCATAATGTGCTGCGGCTGGTCGGCTGGGCAACCAAAGAGATGGATACACGGTACCGAGCGTTTCTGCACATTCTCGATCCCAATCAGTACCTGTTCTGGGTCATACGGTGCCAGCAATGGAGCAAAGATCGAGACGAGAACCAGCAGCACAATAATCGTCAAGCCCAGCACCGCCGAGCGTTGGCGAAAGAATGCACGGATGGCCTGGCGCCACAAACTTTCGGGCTGGCGCGTGAACACATCCGACACGGGAACAGCTGTAGTAGGTGCAGAGGTCGTTGCCATAGCGGAATCACTCACTCAAGCCGGATGCGCGGATCGAAGAACGCATACGACAGATCGACCACCAAATTCACCGCAACATACCCGAAGGCAATAACCAGCGTAAAACCCTGAATAACCGGGTAATCGCGCGCGGTAATTCCTTCGTATAACATGCGCCCTACACCTGCTAGCCCAAAAATAGTTTCGGTGAGTACGGCGCCACTAAATACACTGCCAAGCTGCAAGCCAATAATGGTTACTATTGGTAGCAGCGCATTTTTGAAGGCATGCGCCATGATTACCTTGACATTTGTCAGGCCCTTCGCACGCGCGGTTCGCACGTAATCGCGGCCAAGGACATCGAGCATACTGGCACGCGTCATACGGGCGATGATCGACATTGGGATAGTTGCCAGCGCCACTGAGGGCAAAAGCAAATGGGTCAGCGCATCGCGGAATACCGACCACTGCCCGGTAATCAACGAATTAAGTAGGTAAAAGTTTGCGATAAACTGGTACATACTATAGAGCAATGTGCCCTTCGTAGCCGACCAGCCATACACTTCAAAGAATGGTGTTGAGGTAACCCCTGCCGAGAGGCGGCCCGATGGTGGCAGTTGGAATGGAGTACCCTTCAACTGGATCGCAAAGATATACGCAAGCATCAACCCCAGCCAGAACACGGGCATTGAGACCCCAACATTTGCGCCAACCATGGTGCCAACATCAATCGCCGAGTTGCGGCGGATAGCGGAAATAATTCCTGCTGGCACGCCGATAATCGTGGCGATGATTAACGCCACTATGCCTAATTCCATGGTAAGTGGCAAACGCTCAATAATAATCTGCGTGACAGCGCGCTGAAAGCGGATCGAGGTACCAAGATCGCCCGTAGCCACATCGCGTATGTACACGGCGAGCTGCACCGGAATTGGGCGGTCGAAACCCTTTTCCGCATTAAAACGCGCGCAGGTTTCAGGGCGGGCTTTTTCGCCGAGCATCGCCACACATGGCCCGCCGGGAATCATGCGCGCCATCGCAAAGGTAACCAGCATGACACCAATAAGCACCGGGATAGCGGTTAGAATGCGGCGGCCAATATACTGGAGCATGGCATAGTTCCATTCGAGGGGATAGAGTCACGTGGTTGCAATGCGCGGGGTTATGGCGCAAAACCAACGCCACACATCCTCGTACATACTTCTGGTGGGGCGTTTGGTTCGCCCCACCAGATCATACCAATTGACTCGGCTTACGAAGCTGGCTTGGCGTTCATGAAGCCGCCCCACAGCGCCGAGAAGTAATCGAAGCTGCCAGTGCGGCCCTTATGCAGCGGGCTTGCTGCATCCCACTGTACGTAGTAGGTCATCACAACGTCGTTAGCATCGAAGTCTGAGCCGTCATGGAACTTCACGCCTTCGCGCAGTTTGCATGTCCATACGGTCAGGTCGGCATTTGCCTCACAGCCGGTTGCTAGTGATGGAACAGCCTTTGTGCCGCCCTTTTCGTAGGCCAGCAAGCCCTCAAGCACCATATTGCAGGCGCGCAACGACTCGCCATCAGTCTCGTCGGCGCAGTACAGGCCGCCGGGCTCAGCGTTCTGCATCCACACGAAGGTATCGCGCCCACCGGGGTCCATCTGGGCAAAGATCTCATTGCCTAGCGGGCTGGTGTGTGCACCCTTTACATCGGCCTTGAACGCCACTGCCGAACCACCATGCGCAACCGGAACCATTGGCACATGCGTCTGGATCAGCTTGTTCGCTTCCTCGTATAGCGGTTTGCGCTTGTCGTCGGTAGCCTGCGAAGCTGCGTCTTTCAGCACCTTCACCAGGTCATCATGTTTCTTACCGAATGAGTCATTCGCGCCCGCACCAAAGTGATAATCGAGGAAGTTGGTCTGGTCGGGATAGTCAGCGCCCCAGCCCAGCATAAACAAGCCCTTGAGCTGGCCGGCGCTGGCCGCGTCGAGGAACGCGGTCGATTCCATCTTGTTAATCTTGACGGTAATATTCAGGTTTTGCTTCAGCTGGGCCTGAATATCCTCTGCCACCTGGTTCGGCTGTGGCAGGTAGCCGCGCACAACATCGCGATACGCAAGCTCGGTTTCGAAGCCATTCGGGAAGCCCGCATCAGCCAGCAGCTTCTTGGCGGCGGCGGCGTCAAACTTCGGCCACTCGGCACCCGCGCAACCGTTGGGAATAGCGCATGGGGTGAAGAAGCCCGCAACCTCGGAGCCAGCCGGGTAGAAGTTCTTGACAATGCGATCGCGGTCGATACCAATCGCAATCGCCTGGCGAACTTTATCATTATTGAACGGCTCGGCGGTATTGTTCATGCCGACATACATCACGTTCAACGCCGGGCGCTCGATCAGTTGCAGCGTTGCATCGCCCTTCACTTTATCGAAGTCATCGGGCGCAACGTTATCGATACCATCGACCGTGCCCGATTGCAGCTCCAGCAAACGCTGTGCGGCTTCGGTGCTCCAGCGGAAGATCAGCGTCCCAGCCTTGGCCTTGTCGCCCCAGTAAGCATCGTTGCGCTTGAAGGTCAGGTTATCGCCCTTCGTCCAGCTATCGAGCATGTAGGGGCCAGTCCCGATCGGCTTTTCTAGCAGATCGCCGGCACCACCGGTTTTCTCAAGATATTCGCTCGGCTCGATCGCAAACGAGGAGAATGCTACCTTCGAGGGGAATGCCGGATCGGGCGCGCACATGGTGAAGCGTACCGTGTTTTTATCGACGGCGGCAATCTCTTTGATCAGGCCAGCGTATTTTTGGCCGGCATACTCTGCATCGCAGGCTTTCACGCTCGCAACCATCAGGTTGTTTGTAGTGGTAACACCACCGATAGGCTCACTCGCCGGGGCCGGAGCAGCCGTAGGCTCGGCAGCGGCGGTAGGTGCCGCAGCGGCGGTGGGTGCCGCAGCGGCGGTAGGCTCGGGGGCAGCGGTTGCCGGTGCCGGTGCCGCGGTGGGCTGAGTAGTCGCTGGCGCGCTACCGCCGCAGGCTGCCAGAATTGGCAGAACCAGCGCAAGCAACAGCGCCAATACCAGGCTTCGTTTCGGTGAGACGAGTCGCATGGGGCCTTCCTTTCGCAATTGGAGAAATCTGTATCTGCTTGGGCTAATGCAGGCTAGAGGACGAACCGTTCGCCGTGTGTCACCTCCCTTCATGTATAGGAGCACGCGATGCTCAGCGTTCTCTTCCCGAGGAAGCTTCTATATATTGTAGGCGGCTGCTATGGGAAGTGCGAGCTGATCCATCGTTGAGTTACACCCATTCGCTGCGTAGGGATGAACGCCGAACCTCGATGGCGAATTGGTGCAGTTATCGCCAGAGTGCCTCGTTCAGCGCTAATACAAGCAACAGTTAGGAGATTTGCGGGTGGATTATAACAGAAAGGATTCGGTGCGTCAAAACACTTTACACAGAGGATAAACCCTGCCGAAACACTTTACACTTTTAACATCTCCTGTACATATATGCTATGATGCACACATATTCTCCCCGCATACCCGACGCCACAAGGAGGCAATATGCGTGCTATCGAGTTCACCGCCTTTGGTGAGCCAGCCGCCGTGCTGCACCTTACCGAGCGCCCACAGCTTACGCTCAAGCCCGGGCAGGTATTGGTGCGCATGCATACCCGGCCAATTAATCCTTCCGACCTTTTTCAAATTCGTGGGCAATATGGCATTCTGCCGCGCCTTCCAGCGGTGCCTGGAATGGAAGGTGCCGGCATTGTTGAAGCGCTGGGCGAGGGCGTGACTCAGCTGCAAGTGGGCCAACAGGTGGTGCCGCTTGGGCCAGCCGGTACCTGGCAAGAATACCTCGCCGCCGACGCACAGGCACTGCTGCCAGTACCCAACAGCCTTTCGGGCCGCGATGCAGCAATGCTGGTAGCTAACCCAACGACGGCCTGGCTGCTGCTGCATGATGTATTACACATACAGCCTGGCGCGTGGGTCGTGCAAAATGCGGCGAACTCGGCGGTGGGGTATTTCGTAGTGCAGCTGTGTAAGCGACTGGGTTACCGCTCAATTAATGTCGTGCGCCGCCACGATGTGATTGACGAATTACGCGCTGCCGGAGCTGATGAAGTGATCTGCGAAGCAGATGAGGATGTGGTCGAGCGCGTGCGTGCCATTACTAGCGGCAAGGGCGTGCGCTATGCGATTGATTCGGTTGCAGGGGCCAGCGGATCACGATTAGCCCAGACGCTTGGGCCGGGCGGTATACTGGCGGTGTTTGGGGCGATTAGTAGGGAACCGCTCACTCTCGATGCAGGCGCGCTGCTCTTTCGCGGCGTTACGATTCGCGGCTGGTGGCTGGTACACTGGCTACGCACGGCCACGCCCGCCGACCGCGAAACACTCTTTACCACGCTGATGCCACTCATCGCCGATGGCACCTTACGCGCGCCGGTGGCAGCCGAATTCGACCTTGCGCACATTGCCGATGCCGTCGCCATGGCTGAAAGTACCACGCGCCACGGCAAAGTATTACTGACTGGCTAACTACGAACACTTTCAATTCCACAATGCTAAGGGGAATAGTATGCCAAGCAGCTTGCACACCCTATTTCAGTCAATCTTCCTGGCCTGGCTGCAATCGAACACCGCACCCGATGCCCCGATTGAAGGCGCGACGCCGGAGCTAACTGATTGGCTTGGTACACAGCCCAAAGACTTCACCTTTGATGCGTATCAGCAGCTCGCCGAAGAGCCAGAGTGGGGATGGCAAGCTATTGAGTTCAGCGATATGTTCGATGGGCAGTTCTTTTTCTATGTACCAACCGCCTGGGCTGCCAGCATGCATTCGCAGGTAAGCGCCACCTTTGAAGATGCGCACGCCGCCCCGCAGCAAGCCATCTCATTAGTATCTGTCAGCACCTGGCAAGCGCAAGCCCATAAGCTACTCACTCAGCAGCGGGTGGTCGCATTCACCTATTATCCATTATTTCAGCCATACTATCACCAATGGGTATTCGTCACCGCCGGAGACGCGTCGAGCGTGCAGACGTATGGTGTCTTCAGCTCGGGCGATTGGCTTATCGTGGCCAAGGGGAGCGCGCCACAGGGCGACGCGCAGGCGCTCAGCCATCAACTTACTGCGCTGATTAATTCTAACCCATGGTATGGCTGGCTTCAGGCCGCGAAGCGCCAAAAGGAATAGCGCCGCATCTCTCGTGAAAGGTTCACAATGAACGTTTTTATTCTTGGTGGAACTGGCGCAGTTGGCTGGCACGCCGTGCGGGCGTTACGGCAGCATGGGCATACCGTGACTGCACTAGCCCGCTCACCTGAAAAGGCGGCAAAACTCACAGCGCTTGGTGTGCTACCAGTGTCACTTTCTATGTTCGATCGCGCTGCAATGACGGCTGCCTTCCAGGGGTATGATGCCATTATTAACCTGGCAACTTCGATACCACCAACCAGCAAGTTTATGCAGCCAGATGCCTGGAGTGCCAATACCCGCATCCGTACTGAAGGCTCGGCAGCGGTTGTAGATGCAGCGCTAGCTGCAGGTGTGCCACGAGTCGTTCAAGAATCGGTATGTATGATCTACCCCGACGCGGGCGCTGCCTGGGTGAGTGAAGAAGCGATACCCGATCGCTTTCCCATGGCGCTACCAAACCTTGCGGCTGAAGCAAATGCACAGCGCTTCACAGGCCAGGGTAGGATCGGGGTTATTTTACGTTTTGGATGGTTCTACGGGCCGGGGGCCACGCATAGTGAAGAATTTTTACGGCTGGCTCGCTGGGGTGTATGTATCCAAATGGGCGCGCCAAATGGCTACGTATCTTCTATTCATATGGCCGATGCTGGAACCGCAACTGAAGCGGCCTTGCGCGCTCCGGCAGGCATCTACAACATAGTTGATAACGAGCCGCTTATGAAGAAGCACTTTGCTGCAGCCATCGCTGCGGCAGCCGGGCGCTCGTGGTACCTACGGCTACCCGGGCGCACTGCACTGCTTTTAGGCGATCGCTCAACATCGCTGACGCGTTCGCTACGGGTATCGAACCAACGCTTCCGCACAGCTACTGGCTGGGAGCCACAGTTTCCCAGCGCACGCGAAGGCTGGGCAGCGATGACTATAACCTGATACCAGCGAGATAGCCCACAGCAACAGCGCGCAACACCCTTGGAAAGCGCCCCACCCGACCTAAACGCCTGATTCTACAAATGTGCTGCCTACATATATGCGTACATTACGATTACGGAGCGCCAACATCGGCGCACAAAAAGAAAGCAATTCCTTGCTGCCGCAGGCGAAAGCCAATACTTGGCGATTCGCCGCATAACTCGTACTCTAATTCGGGGTTCTCGGTCAGTTGTATGCGATTCTCAAAGGGTCATGGCAAAAAACGCGAGCGCGCCTTCCCCACTGGCCGCTAGTGTCAACCTACCTGGATGAACGTCTTCCCCACTTGCGCCGTTCCAAGTTTAGGCCACTTTGGTAAAGTGGCGAGTGGATGGCAGAATACACATCTTTTCTTGAGTTGAGTGGGGAAGCGGCAAACGCGAGTCTGCCGAAATCCCTAAAACAAACCCCGAATTAGAGTAGGACTTACGCAGTGGCCTGCGTGGCTGACCGATTCTGCCTGCGGTAGCATGTCTTTTGTGCATCGATTTTGGCGTAGAGCGCCAAAATCGATGCACCTTAACCATAACGTACCGCTCTGCCGAAGGCGAAAAGCGCCCACCGCCTACGTCCTGTCAATAAATGATCTGCAGCGTTGCCAGCTATGCCAGTGTGCAATACGAAAGGCCTCGTGGTATGCGTTTCAGGCATACCACGAGGCCCGTATGTTTGGCTGGGGAACAGGGACTCGAACCCCAACTACCTGATCCAGAGTCAGGCGTTCTACCGTTAAACTATTCCCCAAAGTGCAAGTGGTTCGCGCTTACGCAACGAACCACTTTGCGTGGTGCCGAAGGGGAGATTTGAACTCCCACGAGGTCACCCTCACTACGCCCTGAACGTAGCGCGTCTGCCAGTTCCGCCACTTCGGCCTGCGGTCATCCGCCGACGCCGGGTATCATACCGCAGCTCCCCAAGTTTGTCAAACCTATTCGCACCAGCGCGCGCACTTTCGAGCAGCTGCTGCGGGGCAGAACGACCCGACAAGCCAGATCAGTAGCGCGTCATTCCCGCGTCACACGGTACGAATAGCTCGCCGATTCGGTGGTAAACGGCGTCGTGCCCATCACTACCAAAATACCCTGCTCGCCACGCGCAAGCTGAACCTGGGCGCGTCCCTGGGCATTGGTGGGTACCGTTTCTACGGTGGTCGTGCCGCCACGCGTGCGAATCAGCCGCAATGCCCAGGTTTGAGCTAGCTCACCGCTGGTGCGAACAAAGCCCTGGGCCTGCCAGCCACCATCGCCATCTTCCGCGCCATCAGCATAATTCAGCTCGGGGATGCGAATATTATCGAGAAGCATGCCTTGCGCATTGTAGGCAGCATCGTTTACAACCCAAAAGCGCAGCAATACCTTTTTCC
>JAFEAS010000133.1:22731-37539 GCA_018266315.1 Chloroflexi bacterium SZAS-1
TTGCTGGTTGTCGTTGTGCGCCCTTTTAAGGTCGTCCAGGTTTTACCGCCATCAGTCGAAACCGTGACGAAGCCATAATCCCAATCCAGCTCAAGCTCGTACCAGGTAGAAAATTGTAGCGTCGCCGATCTGACACTAGTAAGATCAAGCTCACGCGTGAGCGTTTGCACACCATCATCGCCACGATTGCTCCACCACATCGCCTTGCCATCTTTGGGATATGCACCAACCAATCCAACCGTATCCGAGCCATCGAAATCGAGCGTGAGCGGGCCATTGAGGCCACTGTAATAATCGGCGCCAAACTGATTTACCGTCGTCGCCCCCTGGTCAGATTCCAGCTCAGTCGTTGCCGCCGTCTCGGGCAAGAGCTTGTAGCTGTAGCGCCCGCCGTCAATCTGCGGTTTATTGAGCACATTCGCCACCGCCCAATCGGCATATACATCGGCAAACTGCGTAATTTCAGGGCGCTTGCGGGCGGCTACTTTGGCAAACACATCCAGGTTATTGCCTGCATCGGCCTGAATCAGCTCAGAAACGCCTTGCTCGCTGCCATATTGCTCGAAGAAATAGCGTAAAAACAGCTGCGATTCGCCATAGTGGTTGCCCGTCGTGGCCGCATCGGACGACCAGGTTGTGAGCTGAAGATCCGGCTCGGCCAGGTAAAGTCGTGCCGTATTATCGTCGATATACCCATTCAGGTCTTCGGCCAGTGTCGACATGCCCTCGTTGAACCAGCTCGGGCTGCGCCGCGCAACATTCCACTCGATCATATGCTGAAATTCGTGCGCCAGGGTAGAGCTATACGATTCATCGCCAAGCGGGTAAGAATTGATGCCAATCACAAACATCTCCCGCTCGTTGCTAAAGCGATTCACTGCCTTCACTACGCCATCGGCTGAGGAGAAGTAGCCACCTGCGCCATTCAGCGGCGTATTTAAGATGGTCAGGCGCGGGTCGCCATCGATGCCGGGCGAAAGCTCGTGGCCAAACAGCGCGCGGTCGCGCTGGTAGATTTTCTGCTCGAATTCTTTGGCTGAGCGTTCAATATCCGCCTGGGCAACATCAACACTGGTATCAACATACATCAGCACCACCGGCCCGGCGTAGCGCAATTGGGCTTTTACCTGGTAGTTGGTGTTTTGCGCCAGGTCAGAAACCCAAAAGGTTTCGATCTCGCCAACTTTCACATTCAACGGTGAGGTGCGCGCTACTGTAGGAATATCGCCAATATCCTTAAATGCCTCAGCCAGCGCCACCTGATCGCGGGGCAAAGGTTTGGCCGCCGCAATCACCGCAGGTGGGTCGATCGGTAAATCAGCGGCGGCCGCTTCGGGCGTGGGCGTTACATCGAAGCGCCGCGTATTGGGTACCGGGGTGGACACCACCCGTGTAGGCTGTATTGCAGCTGTGGGAGGTGCCGCAGGCGTGGGCTGTAGCCCAAAGGGTAGCGCACACCCACTAAGCAGAAAAACACCCGCAAGGGTGAGCAAACGTCGCCGCATGATGATGTTCCTTTTCCATGATTAGAGCGCGCAATAATGCTAGATGAGCAAAATTTCGTGGCACATATTATGCCAGCCACAAGATAGAAGTGCCGAGGGTATTGTAGCGAAATCAGCGCACTGACACAAGGCGCGATTGCTTGCAAAATTGTCACACTGCTGGTCGTACAATTTGTTGAAACCAAGCGTTTTATGTAGCGAAGGCACACATTATTGTACTGGCTGTACCGGAACCCGATAGTACTCGTGGATGCCCCAACAAGGAAGAATGACCGATTGCCCACCACAACGATCCAGGCGATACTTTAGACAGGATACATTGAAGCACACAGCCTGACGCCCCTGCTACAAGCTTGTAACAAAAAACTGTGGAGTGGAGGATTGCAATGATTGAATTAATAGTACAACTTGTCATTGTTAGTATCTGGGCAGCTATGCTCATTATTCATACTCGCCGCCTATTTCGCCTGGCACATGTTGAACTAAAAACCGCCCGAACCGCCAAGCAGCTCCGCCCGCAGTTGCACCGCATGTGGTGGTGGCTGGGCCGCGAAGAATATTGGCGTGCCGTGCAAGTGGATGTGCTGCGCGGCATGCAGATGACCTTCATGGTGTTTCTCATGGTATGGGGAATATACGCATAAGCAACATATGGCCCAATATACGGCTAAGCCCCTAGCAACGAACAACCGGCACGCATATATTCTGCTCGGGCGCGGCAACTACGCCGCACCGAGTATTTTTTTTTGGCCTGGTGAAGCGCTGCCAGCACCTAGCTAGACTATGGTACTATTAGCCCGCGCCAGAGTAGCGGTAACAGTGGCGCACAACGACACGAATCAATATCACGGCCTGCACGCTGGAGTAAATATGAATGTACGTTGGATGGCGGTTTTCACTGGTTACTTAGTCGATATTTTTATTACCCTGCTGATCCAGCTGTTTGCTGGGCAATCTATGCTCGAAAACCCTGATCTCACTCGCACCGACCACCTCGTTGTAATTGCGCTCCTGACCCTATCAACCGGCATTGGCGGCTATGTGGCTGGCCGCATGGCACGTACCGATCGCGCATTGAATGGGTTTCTGGTTGCGATTGTCGGTATTCTCTTAAATCAATTGGGCGGTTCGCTGCCGCGCGTGCTAGTGCTCGCCAGTGTTGTAGCGTGTGGGCTGGCTGCGCTCGGCGGCTTTCTTAGCCGCTTCCCAGCCGAACGCGGCCAGCGTTCACCTCAGTAAAGCATGCCCTCGCTGTCTATACGCCCCTATGCCGAATAGTCACCGTACCCAGCACCGCGTAGCCAGGCCGCATCTATGCCCTGACTCGGTGCAAATACGCAACCGATAGTTCCCCAAAAGTGTATTCTCTTTCCATTCCCCACGAACACGCTACCATCAGGGCGCTACAGGGCGGCGGGCTGTGCTATAATGCCGAGCATCCACACCAAGGCGTTAGGTAGAACTATTGCTGAGGAAACGTTCATGCCGGATGACCTGCCAATCCTATTCGATTTCCCCAATGCTCCAGAAGTGCACGCTAGCGACGGCCAGAACGGCGAACGCGAGCTGCCAATTGTGCCGCTGATTAACACCGTGCTCTTCCCGCATATGCTTACACCGCTCTTTGTCGGGCGCGAGCGCTCGGTGGCTGCGGTAGAAGCCGCGATGGAGAACGATCGCACTATTCTGGCAATTGCCCAGCGCGAACAGGATACCGAAGATGTTGGCACCGGCGATCTGTTTACCATCGGGGTTGAAGCGCATATTCAACGCGTGCTGAAAATGCCCGATGGCTCAACCTCGATTGTGGTGCAGGGCCGCCGCCGCATGCGCGTGTCCGATTTCACTGCCGAGCGTCCAATGCTGCGTGCCGCTGCGGTGCCAATCTACACCGACGAAGAGAAGTCGATTGCCGTGGAAGCGATGATGCGCGCCGTGCTATCGCTGTTCGAAAAAGTAGTAAAACTTTCGCGCACTCTCCCCGACGACTCGTACATTATGGCAATGAACGTAGATGAGCCGGGCTGGCTCGCCGATTTAATCGCTTCGACTTTGCCACTGGATGTGCCGCGCCGCCAGGAGATTCTTGAGACAATCGACCCTGAAGAGCGCCTTCGCCGCCTTTCCATTATGTTAACCCAAGAGCTGGATGTGCTGGAGCTGGAAAGCCGGATTCATACGCAGGTACAAAAAGAAGTCGATAAATCGCAGCGCGAGTTCTTCCTGCGTGAGCAAATGAAGGCCATCCAGCGCGAATTAGGCCAGGAAGACCCGCTACAGCGCGAGCTGCTCGATCTGCGCGAGCGCATTCTGCTGGCCGGGATGCCTGAAAAAGTGCAGCTTAAGGCGCTCGACGAGCTGGAACGAATGGAGGCGATGTCGCCCGCCGCGCCAGAATATAGCGTGATTCGCACCTACCTCGACTGGCTGCTCGATCTACCCTGGCTACAACAGACCGACGACACGAACGATCTGATTGAGGCGGCGCACACACTTGATGCCAACCACTATGGCCTGCCTAAAGTCAAAGAGCGTATGCTGGAATTTATGGCGGTGCGCCAGCTGGCCGGGCCACGCCTCAAGGCACCGATCCTCTGCTTCGTCGGGCCGCCGGGCGTGGGCAAAACCAGCCTGGGCCGCTCGATCGCCGAGGCGCTCGGTCGGCATTTTGTTCGTATCTCGCTGGGCGGCATTCACGACGAGGCGGAAATTCGCGGCCACCGCCGTACCTACATTGGCGCATTGCCCGGGCGCATTGTGAAAGCCATGAAGGACGTTGGCACCGTCAACCCGGTGTTCATGCTCGACGAAATCGACAAGCTTGGCAGCGACTTCCGCGGCGACCCGGCCGCCGCGCTGCTCGAAGTGCTCGATCCCGAACAGAACAATGCCTTTAGCGACCATTACCTCGATGTGCCCTACGACCTTTCGCATGTGATGTTCGTCACCACGGCCAACCTGCTCGATCCAATTCCACCGCCGCTGCGCGACCGCATGGAAGTCATTCACTTACCTGGCTACACTGAAGAAGAGAAGTTGCAGATCGCGCGCCAGTTTCTTGTGCCAAAGCAGATCGAGGCGAATGGGCTGGCACCCGACCCCGACACCAACCCAAACAATAATGGGCAAGAAATAACCCATTACGATGTGCAATTTGGTGAAAAAGCGCTACGGCATCTTATTCGCCACTACACCTACGAAGCTGGCGTGCGCAACCTCGAACGCGAGATTGGCTCTATTTGCCGTAAGATTGCGCGGCGGGTGGCCGAAGGGCGCATATTCCCACGAACTATTACCCCAGCAGTGATTGAAAAATACCTGGGGCCACCCTTACGCACGCATGGTGCTGCCGAAGCCCGCGACGAAGTTGGCGTTGCCACGGGCCTGAGCTGGACAGCAAATGGCGGCGACACGATGGCGATAGAGGTTTCGGTCATGGATGGGCGTGGGGCGCTGACGCTCACCGGCCAGCTTGGCGATGTGATGCGCGAATCGGCCCAGGCCGCACTTTCGTTCGCGCGTGCCAACGCCCGCCGCCTGGGAATCGACGACCGGCGCTTCGACAAAACCGACATTCATATTCACGTACCCGAAGGCGCAGTGCCCAAAGACGGCCCTTCCGCTGGCATCACCCTCGCGACCGCCCTGATTTCAGCACTTACCGGCCACGCGATCAAGCGCGATGTGGCGATGACCGGCGAAATAACCTTACGCGGGCGAGTATTACCAGTGGGCGGCGTGAAGGAAAAGATTCTGGGCGCACACCGCGCCGGGATTGGCACCGTCATTCTGCCCCGTAGGAACGAGCACGACCTGGATGAAGTGCCTGCGCATGTCAAGCGCAAGCTCAGCTTTGCCTATGTTGAGCATATGGATGAGGTATTGACGCAGGCATTCTGCGCATCGCCCTTCCACGAGCGACCGCAAAAGCGCACCAGCAAAAAAGATAAAGCAAAAAATTTGCCCGAGCAATTGGCATAATAAAACACACGACCCGGGCGAACACCACTGGGGCCGTGTGTTTCATTCCGTGCAAAAATATTACTGCACAGCTTCTAGGTAATCGGCGGCAACCCACCCCTGCGAGCCTTCAGCATCGCGCACATTCTTCCATACCCGATCAGGCGCAATATAATCCTGGCCTACAATCGTTACCACTGAGCCATCCGGCAAGGTCTTAATCGGCGGCCCATCGGAGCTGTGATCAGGCCGTAGGAACAGGCCCTCTGCGCCGGTGTTCACCACGCGGAAGCGCGCGCCACCGCCAGCATTCGCCACCGGCGCAAGCGTCGGGCTGATACCGCTGGTAGCCAGGGGTATGGTTTGCGAATTAACGCCAACACCACTGCCCTGATCAAACGCCACCGCTGTGGGCTGGGCCGTAGGCAGCGCCTGGCGTGGCATGCGCGATACATACAGCATAAGCACCAGCAGCACAACCAGGGCCGCCGCTACCGCCACAATGCGCCAGCCACCATATTGCAGCCATAGCGCAAACTCTTGCCGCGAGGAAGGAATGCCCTGGCTGCGGCTGTTGCGCCGCGTCACCCGCGCACCACGCCAATCGGGGTTGAGCGGATCGGAGCTGGCTGGGCGGCGCGCACCCGGGCGCTCAGTTGCTTCGGTATCCCCGCGCTGCGGTGCGCGTGTATTGCGCGTTTCGTAGGGATCACGCTCTTCCCGTGCCATCAGCCACTCCTTTCAAGCTGAAACCTCTGCGCACCGTGCATGATAGCACAAATTGGCGAAAGCAAGTAGCAACATAGCGTGTTCGCTTGCCATTTATACGCTTGCGGCAGAAAAGAAGTTGCTTGGCTAAGCAAAAACGCTACAACGTTGCTTTCTACGCCGCAAACTGTGCTGAGTTGGTCAATTCATTCGCTAATCGCCGCACGCCAATACGCTAATAGTTCATCAACGATCTGCGGCATACCAATGTGCGGTGCCCAGCCTGTGTCGCTGCGTAGGCGGGTATTATCGCCCTGCAAAATCGGCTCGTCGGAAGGGCGTAGCCGCGCGGGATCGACCTGCACCTCAACCGGCACCCGGCCACGCGCGCGTACCAGCTCCACAATATCGCCGATGCGCGTGGTGGCACCCGAGCACAGGTTGTATACCGTACCGGGCGTGCCGCGATCGAGCAGCAGCCACAGTGCACGCGACACATCGGCAACGTGCGTGAAATCGCGGCGGGCGTCGAGGTTCCCGACCTGAAGGATTGGCGGTTGACGGCCTGCTTCGATCTGGGCCATCTGCTGGCAGAAGGTCTGGATCGAGCAGCGATCGCCCTGGCGCGGCCCAACATGGTTAAACGAGCGCGTCACGACAATATGCAGGCCATAGCTATCGTGATACTGGAAGCCCAGTAGCTCCTGGGCGACTTTGCTGATACCATAGGGCGAAGCAGGCCGCAGCCCACGTGTCTCGGGGATGGGCACTTCATCGGGGCGCACCCAGCCATATTCGGCGCTTGAGCCTGCAATATGCACTCGCGCAGATGGCGCATGCGTGCGCACTGCCTCGAGCACATTCACCGTTCCTTCCACGTTGGTGCGCATGGTAGTAATGGGCGCATCCCACGAGGCCGAAGGGTAACTTTGCGCTGCAAGATGATAGATTCGATCGGGCGCTGCTGCGCGCACCGCCGCTGCTACCGCAAACGGATCCTCAATATCGCCTTCGTGGAAGGCAACCCGACCATACAGGTGTTGAATGGGGCGCGTATCGCTGCGCCAGCGCTTGAAGGCGTGGACTTCGACATCGGGCAGGGTTAGCAAATAATCGGCCAGGAAACTTCCAACTGGCCCGGTAACGCCAGTAATGAATACGCGAGTTGGCACAAACAAACCTCTTTACATCTATACGATTGGCAGCAAAGATGCACATTGGGCCAGCGCGCCGTCATTCGGGCTGCCGCGCCAGCGCCACGCTGATTGTACCGCGTTTAGCATATCGATACAATCGCCTCAACCTTTCTTTCGCGCGCTGCGTATCCAAATCGCCTTGTTGGCAGTTTTCTCCTATGAAACCAAATCTATTCGACGCCCTAGTTTTTCTAGTGTAGCGTCGGCTACGTTGTGCCAAATCACACTATAGAGCAACCGCTGCACGAGATTTAGGATAAGCCCATACACTCGCCACTAGGGATATTCGCAATGTACCTTGCCAGAATGTTGTGTATTCCGCTCCGCAGCCTAGTTGATTCGGGCGATTGAACCTTCTATAATGACGCTAATGTGCAATAGAGTAAATTGACATCATACTCATGCCTTGTGCCGGTGGAGGAATACATGCCCCTGATTAAGAAAGCTGGAATGACCAAAGGGTTGAGTGCCGCGCCGCTCGCACCCGATGAAAGCGACACCAACCTGCTGGGCAATAGTGCTGCGCAATCGCGCAGTGGGCCTGCGCCCACGATGCAACCAGGCGTGATTCTCCAGGGGCGTTATGCAATCGAGGGCACACTGGGCGTAGGTGGCATGAGTGTTGTGTATCGCGGGCGCGACCTACGCTTCAAAGATGTGGTGCGTCCCTGCGCAATCAAAGAGATGTTTCAGAGCGCACCCGATTCGAATACGCGTTTGCTGAACCTCAAGAATTTCGAGCGCGAGTCGGGGTTATTGGCTACGCTTCAGCACCCGGCAATTCCCAAGGTGTACGATTTCTTCGAAGAAAATGGCCGCTTCTACCTCATCCTTGAGCTTGTTCCCGGGCAAGATCTCGAAACCGTGCTGGATGAGGCGCATGGCCCGCTTGCCGAAGAGCGCGTGGCGCGCTGGGCCGTACAAATCTGCGATGTGCTGGCATACTTGCATAATCGCAGCCCCGAGCCAGTTGTGTTCCGCGATCTGAAACCCTCGAATGTCATGGTTACCCCAGAAGAGCGCATTGTGCTGATCGACTTTGGGATTGCCCGCAACCTGAACCGCGGCGATCGCAAAGGGACGATGATCGGGACAGAAGGCTACTCGCCACCCGAGCAGTATCGCGGCTTGGCCGAACCGCGCGGCGACCTGTATGCGCTGGGCGCAACAATGCACCACCTGTTGACGGCGAGCGACCCCCGGCTCGAAACGCCATTTACCTTTCACGAGCGTCCCCTGCGCCAGCTCAATCCGGCGGTTTCGCCCGAGCTGGATGCGCTAGTTACCCGCGCCCTCGAATACGACGCCTCAGCGCGCTGGAATTCGGCGGACGAGATGAAGGAAGCGCTGCTTGGCCTGCCCAGTATGAGCGGCGGAGCACCCGGCATTGTTGCGCGCACGGCCAGTTCAACAACACCTGCGCGTGGGCGCACCGCAAGCACCGAGCTACTATGGAGCTTTAAGTGCGAGGATGAGGTGCGCTCGTCGCCGTGCATCAGTAATGGCATGCTCTTCGTTGGATGTTACGATACCAACCTGTATGCGCTCGATAGCGCGCGCGGCGAGTTTCGCTGGAAATACCCAACCGAAGGCGGAATTTCTTCTTCGCCAACTGTCTGGCAAGATCTGGTCATTATTGGCTCGGAAGATGGGGCAGTCTATGCGCTTGACACCCGGCGCGGCGCGCTCCGCTGGACTTTCCGCACCGCCAAGCCAGTACGCTCATCGCCGCGCGTCGAAGATCGCGTCGTATTTGTTGGCTCCGATGATCAGCACTTCTACGCGCTCGATGGCTTGCGTGGCACCATGATCTGGAAATATCGCAGCTGGATGCCGATCCGCTCGTCGGCCTGTATCACACAGAGCGCAGTGTTTGTGGGCGGGAACGACGGCCATATCTATAGTTTCGATATTCGGAATGGCGGCTTACGCTGGAAGCAGAAAACGCAGCAGCCCATTATTTCGTCGCCTGCGTTTGGCGAAGGGCTGATTTTCGCTGGCTCGATGGATGGGAATATCTACGCACTTGATAGTGAGGGCGGCTGGCCGGTGTGGCGCTACCGCACGAATCACTATGTAAACTCATCACCCTGTGTGGTTGGCACGCGCGTCTTCGTTGGCGGTGTCGATGGCATTATGTATGCGCTTGAGGCGAAAACGGGGCGGCTTTCGTGGAAATTTGAAACTGGCAGCCAGATCACATCATCGCCACGCTCCGATGGCGGCAAAATCTTTTTTGGCGCAGCCGACGGCTTTATTTATGCGGTTGATGCTGGTACTGGCGCGCTGATCTGGAAGTTCCAAACCAATGGCCCGGTGGTCTCGTCTGCCACTATTCAGGATGGTATTGTGTATATTGGTTCGATGGATCACCAGGTGTATGCGTTACGCGCGTAATCGCTTCGCCGCTCCTAAGCCACCATTATCTGGAGTCGCTGATGTCGTTTATAAGCAAGCTGTTAGGCAAAACCGAGCGCGAAGAACCAGTGGCACCTGATGAGGAGGCGCCCGCTCTAGCACCAGCGTCGGAAGGCAGCCCAGCCGGCGACGCGCCCGCCAATACCTCTGAGTCACAGATAACACCAGCGCCCACAGCAGACAGCACCAGTGCCTCCCAGGGCGGGGAATGGTGGGAAAGCTCCTCCGATCTCACTGCTGAAACGATTCAGGCAAATGAGCTGGCTGAACCTATACCTGCAAGCATCGCCGCGCCGGAGAGCGCTGCCCCAGCAGTGGATAGCAAGCCCGAGGGGTATGGAACCCGGCCACTTGATGAGCACCACGCAGCGCTGCGCCCCACTGATGCAGACACGCCCGAACCCGATGACGACAGCGGCACCCGCCCGCTCACCAGCGCCGATCTGCCCGCGCTCGTCGCACTTCATTCGCGCCGTGGGCTAGCATTTGCCGCGCTGCGCGATGTTGGCCGGGTGCGCTCAATCAATCAGGACAGTATTTTTGCACTGCTCACCACTCTACCGCGCGAAGGGAACGACCTACCTTTGGGCCTGTTCATTGTCGCCGATGGTATGGGCGGGCATCAAGGTGGCGAAGTAGCTAGCCGCCTGGCAATTAGCACTGTGGCGCAGCATGTTATGGCGGAATTAATCGTTCCCGCCCTTACCGACGACAGCACCGAAGCGCTTCAGCCGCTTATTATTGCCGCCGTGCAAGAAGCCAACCGTGTTATCTGGGAGCAGGCACAAACGGTGGGTTCCGACATGGGCACGACCTGCACGGTCGCACTACTGCTCGGGCACGCGCTCTACCTCGGGCATGTTGGCGATTCGCGCGCCTACCTGGCGACCAGCACCGACCTGCGCCAGCTGACCAACGACCACTCGACGGTTGGCCGCCTCATCCAGGTAGGCCAGCTCGACCCCACGGAAGCGCGCGAACATCCGCTCCGCTCACAGCTATACCGCACCGTCGGCCAGCAGCCCGAAGTTCTGGTCGATTTCAATTATGTACAGCTCGGCGGTGCCACTCACTTGCTGCTTGCCAGCGACGGGCTATGGGGTATGATCGACGATAGTGTGATGCTTGATGTATTGCACCATCATTTCTGGCCGCAAGATGCCTGTAACGAGCTGATTGCGCGGGCCAACCTGGCCGGTGGCGATGATAATATTTCGGCAATTGTCGTTTCACTCCCGGCAAACCCAGCATAATGTAGCACAGAGGATAGCTGCCACTGGTACGCAGCAGCGCATACGCCACCCGGCACGACGAGGAAACAGGCTATGGCACCAGGCATCCGCCTTCAACGAACACTCAGCCGCGCGATCGTGGGCGAAAGCTCGGAACAACAGCTCTTATATGTGCTGCTTGAGGCCACACCCGAAGGATTGGCAGCCCAACTCCCCAAACTTCCGCTGAATGTCTGCATGGTCGTTGATCGCAGCTCGTCGATGCGTGGCGAACGGCTGAATCAAGTGAAAGATGCCGCCGGGCGCATTATTGACCAACTCGGGCAAGATGATTTCTTTTCGCTAGTTGTCTTTAACGACCGCGCCGATACCGTGGTGCCAGCGCAACGCGTAACCCACAAAGCCGATCTCAAGCAGGCAGTAGCACGCGTTGAAGCGGCGGGCGGCACTGAAATGGCAAACGGCCTGGCGTTGGCGCTGCAAGAAATTCAGCGCCCGATGATTGGGCGTGGTATCAGCCGCATGCTGTTGCTCACTGATGGCCGCACCTATGGCGACGAGGGCCGCTGCGTTGATATCGCTCGGCGCGCACAAGGGCGTGGTATCGGCCTTACGGCGCTAGGTGTGGGCAACGAATGGAACGAAGACCTGCTCGAAACCATGACGGCGCGCGAAAACAGCCGGGCGCATTATATTACCTCGGCGCAGGATATAACCACGGTCTTCGCTGATGAACTGAAGCGCCTACACTCAATCTTTGCACAGCAAGTACGCATTCAGCTAGCAGTACGCCCCGGCGGGCTAATTCGCTCGCTCGACCGGGTACGGCCGTTTATTGCGCCAGTGCCAATCACCGAAGAAGCCGACCTACGCTGGAGCGGCAGCTTGGGCGACTGGCCGGGCAGTGATGTACAGGCTTTTCTGATCGAGGTTGTAGCACCGCCGCTCACTATCGGCGAGCACCCATTGCTCAAATTGACTGTACGCTACGACCTGCCTGGCGCTAACCTCCGCGACCAGGCTGTTGAGGATATTGTGCGCGTTGGCGTGCGCCCCGCCGATCAAGTGGGCTACCAGGTGGACTCAACCGTAAAATACTGGCTTGAGCGACTGGTGGCATATCGGCTGCAATCGAGTGCCTGGCAAGCCGTAGAGAATGGTCAGGTCGACGAGGCCACCCGGCGGCTACAGATGGCTGGCACGCGACTGTTTGAGGCGGGCGAGGTTGCGCTAGCCCAGACGGTGCAAGAAGAAGCGACGCGCCTATTGCGCAACGGCAATATTAGCGAAGAAGGCCGCAAGCGCATTAAATTTGGTACTCGTGGCTTAATGGGGCGCGGCACCAACAATGAGCGCGAAACTGGGATGTGATTATGATAGTAGGGCACAGTCGGCAATACCCAGCCAATAGGATTTAGCCCATAGGAACGCTGCGCTCGGCGATAAAGGCCAGGTACACAATGCAAGTTTGCCATAACTGCCACTCAAAACAATTCGATGGCACCATTTTCTGTGCTGAATGTGGGGCGAGCCTGATCGCGACCACCCGCCGCGAAACCACCCTTTCGCTGGGCCAGCGCGGCCCCACTGGCGACCTCGCTGATAGTGCAGGCGTCATTGCGCCTGCCCCGCTCCCTGAAGGGCCACGCATTACCCTGGTCATTATGAATAGTGGGCGACGCATCAACCTTGATATTCAGGATGACCTGTTGATTGGGCGTAAAGATAATGCTCGCAGCATCTTCCCCGATGTTGACCTGGGACTCGATGGCGGCTATGACTCAGGGGTATCGCGGCGACATGCTATTTTATCCTGGAAGCAGGGCACTTATATGATCGAAGATCTGGGTAGCGCGAATGGCACGTTCATCAACGGGCGCAAAATTTCTTCCGCCCAACCCGCGCGCTTGAGCAGCGGTGATGAGCTACAATGTGGCACCCTGCTGATACGTGTTGAGTTCGACTGACATTCCAATAAGGCAACGAGAAGGTTGAAAGGATCACTGCTATGGCGAAAACAGTTGTGTTGCATATTGCGGGCGAAGATCCGATTGTCGCTGACCTGGAGCAGGACCCGCAGCCTACAGATATGTATGTCAAGGTATCAAACCTGCGCAAGCGCGATGGTAAGGATGTAAGCTACCTCACTGCTGGCGTGCAGAGTGTCATTTACCCCTGGCACCGCATTACCTTCCTCGAAATTATGGTGAGCGAAGAAGAGCGCGGATCGGTTATCGACTTCTTCCGCAGCTGATCTATTCGGCGCAACCGCTCACAAGCGCACTGCGACATAACGCAGCTAAAGGTTAGTGCAAAACACAAGCATTGACCTTTCGCTGCGTTTTTGGTTTGAATATGCATACAGCATACATAGGTTTGACAGGCCGCGCCTGCCCACCTACAATGCTTGGCGAGAGCGGATGTGGCCCGGTGGTTGCCTTCGTCTTCAAAACGAATGGGCGGGGTGACGAGCTTCGCCGGTGGGTTCGACTCCCACGCGCTCTCGTGCAATAGACTTTGACGAATTTCATAGAGTTGTACCTCCACGTGAAACTCGCCCGGGGCCTTCTCCCTGAGGATCAGGTCGTGGACGAGGAGCTTCAAAGCCCGCTTGAGTGCGTGGGTCGCCTCCGGTTCCTGCCAGCGGGACGGGTCGAGCAGCGGGTCGGTCAGGATCAGCATGATCGACCGCGCCTTCTCGTCCAGCACCGTCATGCCGAGGCGGAGCTTGCGGATCTGCTCCTCCACCTCGTCGTACGCGAGCACCATACGGTCGGCCTGCTCGGCCAGCACGGCTCGCGTGCGCTCCGACACCCCCTTGTACTGCGTGGTCAGCGCGTCGAGCGCCGCCTCGCGTCGCTCTTCCAGTTCGCGCAGCCGCTCCTCGGCTACCTCGATTGCGCTGAGCAACTCGCCGCGCTTTCGGGCGATGGCGTCGTTGATCTCCTCCAGCAGCGCCTCACGGCTGCGCTCAATGATGTCCTTCATGACGACTTCGAGCACCAGGCGCTCGAGCTCGTCGGCGCTGAGCATCGGCATGTGGCACGAGCCAGGCTTGTTCACCCGGCCGGCGCAGCGATACTTGCGGTAGCGGTACTTCTTCTCGCCCTTGTACTTGGTGCTGGTGTAGCCGTGCATGGCCTCACCGCACGCGCCACAGCGGAGCGAGAGCAGGTAGCTGTTGAAGGCCGACATCGTCGCCGCCTCACCCTCTTGCGCCGCCAGCTCCACCGCCTGCACGCGGCGGAGGAGCGACTCAGGGATCAGTGGCCTGCCGGTCTCGACCCGCACCGGCTCCTTGAGATTGCCGTCGGCGTCCTCGTCGAACTTGTTGTAGCGCTCGCCCCAGCGCAGGACGCCGGCGTAGACCCCGTCGAAGACCCGCTTGCAGATCTTCTCGACGGTCGAGTCAGTCCAGGTGCCGGAGGGCATCGGGCGTGGCTCGCGGATGATATCGCCGGTCTCCGGATCCTGGCGCTCCAGATACGGCTTACGCCGATAGATGATCAGACCCGGCGTCGGCGGCACCTCGCGTGGCTGCCCCTCCGTGAGCGCGATGCCCTGGTTGAGCTGCTTGGCGATCGCGTGGTAGCCCTGGCTCTCTGCGCGCCGCTCCAGCATCCAGAGCAGGATCGGGTAGGTCTCCGGGTCAGGCTCGAACCAGCCGGTGCTATCGGGCTGGAGGCCGTACGGGATCGGCCCGCCGCGCCATTTGCCCTGCTGGGCGCGATAGCGGTGGCGCTTGTAGGTGCGCTGGCTGGTCTCATCGACCTCCCACTCGGCCAGCAC
>JAFEAS010000133.1:37610-43900 GCA_018266315.1 Chloroflexi bacterium SZAS-1
GCCTCGAACTGGCGGCGCTCCATGTCGTTGCGGTGGCCGCGGTCGACCGACTCAACCCGCACCCGGTCGAACTCGTGGCGGCGGGCCGCCGTGAGCAGCTTCTGGAACTCCTCGCGGCGCGCCGCGCTGGTTCCGGAGCGGGCCTGGTCGATGAACTCGGCGACGATCACCTCGCCGACGCTCTTCGCCTCCGCCCGCAGACGAGCCAGCTGGTCTGGGATGCTGAAGCCGCGCTTGACCTGATCCACGCTCGAGCAGCGCAGGTAGAGCGCCGTGCGCATGCTGCTCCCAGCGTTGGAACGCTGGGCAGGCCCCCGGGTATGTGTCGGTGGCTTCGGCATCAGGCAGCCTCGTGGATCTGGTGTTCGACGGCCAGGAGTTGATCGCGCAGTGTGGATGCAGCGTGCTCCAGGACGCGGCGACGGCTCTGGCGTTGGACCTTTACGATGTTGAAATTATGTGCTATTTTGACCGCTTCGTCAAGCGCGGGATCGCCGGTGAGCAGCAGCAGGGCGTCAGCCAGATTGGCCAGCCCGGCGCCAGATTCGCCGGCGACACGCGTCACCGACGCGGTCAGCCGAGGCAGGTTTTCAGGCCGCATCAGCACCTCCCCGGCCCGGCATCTCCTGCCGGCCGTGTGGCGCTGCTAGATGGTCGCAGGGTGCACGAAGCCCAGCCCTGCCGACCAGCGTCTCATCAGTTGTCTCCTGGGTGGGGCTCGGCCTGGTCGTGGAAGGAGTGGCGACCGCTCACGACCGGCGAGCCAGCTGTTTACTGGCTGTCCTCCGTTTGCGCTGCCTGGTATGCGGATGTCGCGATGCGGATTTGCTCAACGATCTCGGGCCGCTGGGCCTTGAGCGCCTCCCAGGCCAGGTCGATCAGCTCGCGCATGCTGACCGACCTGCCGTTCGTGCCGTGGATTGCGCTCAGGGCGGCGATATACCGCATCTCACGGTGCGTGCGCACGGAGATTCGCGCGGGTACATCAGCGCGCTGTTCCTCGATCATCAGCTCATCTGGCATACTCCATCCCCTTCCAGGATACGCGACGATACAACGAGTCTACATCGAACGTTTGTGCATATCAAGACGCCGGCGTGGGGATTAGAGTCGGAACATGTGGGTAGCAGATGGGGAGGGAAATCGTTAAAGAAGGGGCGGCTTAAGCATGCCTGATGCCCAGCCGATCTGGCGCCTTCTGAATGGTCGCCAGATCGGCTGGGATGGCGAAGCAGAAGCTTGAGCGTAGGACGCCATGCAACCGAGATCAAGCTGACGTAGCTGTCACTCCAAATCCTCTTCATCACCAAATAGCGAAAGCTGCTCTGCTCCGCTCACGGTGTCTTCTTCCTCTTCATTAATGTCGTTGTCGTCTACCCAAAGATATTCCTGATTACGGAACACCCATGGACCGATCACGGCAGCATACCTGTCCATCTTCTGCGCCCACTGTAGTGGGATCGGAAGCAGGGTCATATCGCCGCCAGCGAGATAGCCCATCCGGCGCCACGTATGGACTGCCAGCGCCCAGGCTTCGTCACTGTCATCGGGTTGCTGCGCTGCTACCAATATTTCAAGCATAGAAGGGATGGCGTATTGCTCACCAGGGGCTTCCTGCTTACCGCGCCGCGCCATACCCTGGGTCTTCGGCTTGACCGCGATGTTGTAGAAGGTGCGCTCCGCCTCGCTGTCTCGGAACAAGCCGCTCGCGTAGTCTTTGCCAGGCTTGGCACCTGGCGTATACCAGTTCGGCGTCTCCGAGCGGTCCGAGGTTCGGAGGCGGATGAGTCGAAAGCGATGCTCAAGGTTGACCAGGGACATCGGTGTACTGCCCCTGCGGAAGCGCAGCCCGTCCCGCGCGAGCTCGCCGTTTTGAAGGCCTGGCCAGAGCCAGCGCATATTCTGCGCCTCGGCCAGGATCACCACGTCGCTCCCAAAGGTCTCGGGAAGCGTCTTGGTCAGAAACTGCTCCAGTCGGACAAGCATGGCATCCTGCTGAAACCGAGCCACATCCCGATCTTTGAACCTGGTGATCGCCAGCATCGCCTCGTGGAAGGGGCGCACGTTGATGTGCTCGTCTGGTAGCCAAGCGTAGACTCCGGGGCGGCCGGTGTCGAATACCGTCACGACCGGCAAATAGATTCGGGTGTCCGTCCGCTTCCGCGTCAGCCGCAGCATGCGCACCCCGGCCACCACCATGCGCTCGGGGAGCGATTGGCCCTCGGGCGGCGTGACCGTGATCGCACCCGGAAGATAGCCCATCTGGCGCAGACCCTCGAGTACGGCATTCTCGCAGCGCTCGCGCAGCAACTCCTCGGGTGTCATGCGCGAACGACCGGCGTTCTTCTGATCCTGGTCGGCGTGAAACGAGCCCTGAGTGAACTTGGTCACCCGCCCGGCCTGGGCCATACCCAGTCGCAGCGCCCGTTTCGGATCGCGCGAGCCAACCTGGTAGCGTCGCTGGCGCTCGCGTGAGTCCTGGAAGTGGGGTAGCTCGATCAACGCCAGCGTCGGCACGCCGTTTGTCGCCGGCAGCTCCTGCGCGATCTGATTGGCCCGGCGCTGCGTTTCGCGGCGCTTGTACTCGCCGCGGTTCTTCAGATCCGCCTCGGTCGGGTCGGGTAGCATCGCACCCCACGCGCCCAACTGGCGCGGAAGGACGCGGAGCATCCCACCCCCCGGCAGCGCGATCTCGTGGTCACTTGACGAGTCAACGGTCGGGCGCTCGGGGGCCGCCCGCTTGCGCTTGGCCTTCTTGCCGGTCGCAGGCGCGGGCGCAGTCCCCTCGGGGCCGGCAAACAGGTTACGCTGCGTCACCTGTATTGGCGGTGTAGGCACCCCCGTCTCGTCGGCCGCCATCAGGGCGGGGCGGTCGCCCGTCAGCATCGCGTGAAGGCTCTCGACGAGCTGGTCGCGACAGGCTGGGTTCTGGTACCAGATTTCGACTGCTACCTCCAGGCCGATCGAGTCGCGCAACGCCTGCAGCCGCACCTCAACCGGGATCTCGCGGAGATCCGGCTCCAGCATTGGCTGGTTTCGCTGCTGCGTGCCCGTCGCGGTGGAGCGGATCAGCGGCGGAACCAACTCGAGCAGGTCGCCGAGCGCCCCAGTAATCGTGCTCGTGATCGCCTCGCGCACCTCCAGCCCCATGCCCGCTCCGACGGGGTGGCTGCGCGGTGTCTTCTCCACGATCGCCGCGACGACCGCATCATCCTGCGCCGGGGTCAGGAACCGCTCGGGCATCAGCGTCAGGTCCTCAGGGCTTGGCAGCGCAGCACCAATCCGACTGGCGATTCCCGCCAGCGCATCGCGCCAGACCGGCACGCGCTGACTCTCACCGACGAAGACCCCATTGAGCATGGCACGGGTGAAGTGTGAGGACTGCGGCACACCGGTCAGCGCCTGCGGGTGGCGCAGGTAGACAGTCCGGCCCTCTTTACCGGGTAGAAATAGCTTGTCCGGCGTGCGCAGCGGATCGAGGCGCCAGCGGCGCACCCCATAGGTCAGGTGGATGCGCGGGCGGGGTACACCGGCCAAGGTCTGAAGCGAGATGCCGATCACATAACTGTATGCTCCCCTCCGACCGTTCTCCGATTCGACGTAGACTGGTGGCCAGGTCTGGAGCTCGGCACGATCCTGCGCTACTGGCACGCGCACAAGCCGGCACTCCTGCGGACCCACCTGAATCCGCACGTCGCGCTTGACCAACGCATTGGCGACGAAGGCTGGCAGCGCTGCGTAGCCCAGGGAATCGACCCGGGCGGTGTTGTTCTCAGACGGCTCCTGGATAGGAGACAGCTGAAACGGCTCCCACACCAGATCCTCGTCACGGATAGCCTCAAACGCCGTGTCGTAGGCCTCGGCAAGTTCCGAGCGCGCGCTGTAGTGCTCGGCTAGCCAGGCGCGCACGATGCGAAGGATCTTATCCGGCCGGATCTCCTCGGTGGCGATCAGCCAAGGATTATCGGAGCGGTAGGCCTGGCCCGGACTCACAAAGAGCTGCGGCGTGAACGCGGCAATCGCTGCGTTGAGTGACTGGATACGAAACGAGGAGGGGCGCTCGCTGCCGCGCTCACTGGAAAGCACAGCGAGTTGCTGAAGCGGGGCACGCCACTCGTCGGGGAAGCGCATCGCCACGAGGGGCTGATCCAGACCCGCCTCGATAAGGTGGAACGCAACCGGCTGGATCGACTGGGTCGTCTCACGAGCCATGGAAAGGACCTCCTTCGCTAGGACTCAAGCAGCAGGTCGAGTGCCTGCGCGAATGAACCATAGAGCGCCTGGGCCACCGCCGCCTGGGCCGGATCGGGGTCGGCCATCGCGGTTCGGAGCAGCCGGGCGAAACCTACCAGCATACTGCTGGCCTCGGTCTCTTCGGTGCCAGGCATGAGGCCAGTGCGTACCTCAGCCCACTTGGCATCAACGAAGTGGACCCGGGCGGGTACACCGCCGCGGAGCAGTCGCCCGATGCACTGCCAGACCAGCACCAGCTGTGTCCAGAGTAGGCCCGAGCGCTCTGTGTCATCAAGCTCCCGGTATGTACCCTTCCGGTCGTTGGCCGGTGAAGCGTCGCGCCAGCGCTTGTCGGCTTCGCTCCGTAGCCACACCCCGGCTTCTCCGATTGTAGCGACCTCGCACGTGGGTGCTGCACGCATGGCCCAAGCATTGAGCTTCTGGATGGCAACATTCAAATCGCCTGGCACCGGCATTGGTCGAGTCAAGAAATAGATGCTGCCTATGGCTGCTTCCTGGCCAACGAGGATGTTGTGCCCTCGCTCGATCGCCTGCAGTGGAGCGATAAGGAACTGTATCCCCTCCATCTCTGGCAGCCGAGCCAGGTTGCTTCGGCGCAGCTTCGCCTGGGGGCGACGTAGTTGCAGATCGCCGTCGGTGTCTGGGATGAGTGCGACGACGGCCTCACCAGCCTCCACGCCCAGTGCATCGGCGAGCGCATGCTCAACATGCTCAGCCTCCTCATAGCTGCCGACTACCAGCAGCGCCCGCCGACGATGTGCGGGCAGGTGTGCGAACTCGAGATCGAACTGGTTGCGTGCTACTCCGCCAACCGTCGAGCGCTTGGCGAGAGCCCGCACCATGGCAACCAGAGCGTTGATGCGATCCTGAGGTGCGGGTTTTCCCGACACATGCAGGAACTTGCCACCGGCGCGCGGGTCAGGATCGGGGACAAAGGTGAACAGGCAGCGAGTCTGCCCGGTCTGATCGGGGCGTCCCGGCAGCAGCGCGTAGTCGGGGGCCTTGTCGAGGTGGTAGCGCCACGAGCCCGGGGCCCAGGATGTGCCGCTGGTGAGCAGCACGTGGGGTCCGGCGATCCCGTCGCTTTCGCCAAAGGCGTCGTGCATGTGGTACAGTAGCGCCCGCCCCAGGCCGCGAAGGCGGAAGAAGCGAAGCTCACCTTGTCCAGTGTCCTGCGGGTCGTAGTACTGGAACCCCAGGATCGCCCCAGTCGGCGCCTCCGGAATCAGCCGGGTCACACTCTCGGACGGCGGATAGAACAGCCCACCACCACCCTTGTCGAGATCCAGAACCTCCCCGGCTGACGGCCAGGCGGCGATCAGGGAGTGGAGCGACTGGTCAAGCACGGTTACCATCAGCGCTGCCAGCAGCTGTGTAGCTATGGTGTCACGTACCTGGCGATTCAGGCGTCGGGTCTCGGGGACGAGGGTGCCGAGCGAGTCGATCACCAGATCGAGGATTTCCTCGCGCTCGCTCCCCAGTAGCTCCAGCTGTATGATCTCAACCCAGGAAGCGCTAAGCGGAGCCTGCTGGCCACGTCGTGCCGAACCCATTGGATGATCGGCAATCTGCGCGGTCGCTTCAAGAAAGCGAGCAGTATCGCAGCTATGGGTCTGCTCCAGGTAATAGGCGATGCGTTGGAGCAATCGGCGCCCGTTAAAGTAGGTTGTACGCAGCCAGTGGCGTAAGCGATCGTCGTCGCGCACCAGGCGCAGCAGACAGTCAGCAGCGCGCTGAGCGTTGTTTTGGGCCGTCAGCCAGCGGTCGAATTCGCGCGACCGTCCGACGAGCGGGCGACCTGGGCGGTAGACCTGGCGGGCGACCTGGGTGTATAGCCGGTCGAGCCATGAGTCTGAGCGACCAATAAGCACCTCGGTCTGGGCGAAGCGGTCGTCAAACTGCACCTGCACCATGTCCGCTTCGTCAACCAGAACGACATCGGCCGACCACATCACCAGCTCGATGAAGCGCATCCGCTCCTGGATAAAGGGGCGCTGCGGGCTACTGGCAAGCAGGCTTGCTGGGGTGGCCAGCCA
>JAFEAS010000133.1:43978-46597 GCA_018266315.1 Chloroflexi bacterium SZAS-1
GCCAGGGTCGTACAAGGCTCCTGCCCGGTCGGGATGGGGCGGGCGTCCTGCCTTAGGCCGTCGAGCGGGCAGAGCGTTGAGAGGGCAGTGAAACCCGGGTGAGCAAGCTGTAGTCCGATCTCATTGCGATCACGTTCGGCGGCATGCAGCCGATTCAGATGGGCAAGGCGAGTACTGCGCCCGATGAGCGGCACGGCTACAACCTTATCATCATCTCGTCGCAGCCGCTCATAGGTGTCAAGCTCGCGCAGTAGGGTGGCGACGTCGCCATAGACGAGCACGACGCGGAGCCCCTTCCGGGCCAGGTGGGTCGAAAGCACGGTGAGTAGCGTGGACTTGCCGCTGCCGAGCATACCGATCATATGGCGCAGGCCGTCGAGGCAGAGGGTGTCCGTCTCGGCGAAACCGTCGGCGGTGACGAGACGCAGCTGGATCTCGCGCATGGTTCGCTCCCAGCGGTCACTCCCAAGCGAGCGATCCATCCAGCGCGACGTGGCGACAAGCTCGTTCAGAGTGACATTGATTGGAGCGCGCTCGCGCTGTGGGGTGAGGTTGTTGGCGACGTAGCGCCGGGCCAAGGCGGCAGAGCGGCCGTCGACCTCGACCTCATAGGGCTCGCGGTTCACAATAAAGCGGTAGACGCCTGCGGGTGCAAAGCGCGGCCGCTCGACCTCCCAGGGCGGAGGCGTTCCAAGGGCCGCCTGCAGTAGTGCCTGCCGCTCTGGGGCGAGCGTGGTGAGCTGGGTAACGATTGCTCCGTTGTGAAGGGAGTAGATTGGGTAGGGTGCGGGAAGCTGACGGTACTGGGAAAGCCAGCGCGTCCACGTGCTACGACCCAGCGGGGCCCGGAGGTGCAGTCGCGCCCGGGTAATCGCCTTACGGGCCGCATCAGACAGGGCCACGCGAGCCGGGAACGGGTAGCCATTCATGATTGCCCAAGCCTGCTCCGGATCCTCGCCGGGAAGATACTCGGCGAGCAGTGTGAGAATCAACTCAGTCTCGAGCAGGTCAGCTGCGGGCATTGGGATTCGGCCGTAGGCAGTGCGGGCAGCCTCAAACTCCTTGGTGAGCGTCGACCGCCAGGTCATGGTGTCACGCATGGCCAGCCTCCTTTCGCCGGCCGATCGCATGAAGCAGATCGCTGATGGTCACAATCGCGAAATCATCACTCCGCACCAGATTGCGAAGTGTTGCGAGGTACGATCGGTTCTCACTGACCCTCGCGTCAGGTATGGCGAAGAATGCGCGCTGCCAATCAGGTGCTCCGTCAGCAAAGGTGGTAAGGCGCCGGCCAAGCAGGTGAGGGTGTTTCCAGTCCTTGACGTCAATAGCCCACACCTCGCCGTTCTCGAAGACTACCCGCAGGTCGTAGCGGTCATAGAATGGCCAGAGCTGACATGACAGGCCCATTGCCTCTATTCGACGGGCAAGGGTGAGCTCATATACGCCGGGGGCGATTACATACTGGCGGATAGCCCGGCGGGCGCGAAGTGGTGGGTCAGCAGAGTCGTAGGGACGGGTCGCAGTTCCATGGCTAAAGTTGTCAGTGAGCGTGCGACAGCGCGGGCTACCGCAGCGGAGACGATTGTCAGCCCGCTCGAGCGTCCAGCCGCAATGACTGCATAGGAGCAACTGGCCGTTATGGATGGCGGTGCCAGGAATGCGCTCATACATCTCGTGGAGCGTGGCGGCGAAAGGGCTGAGCTCGCGTCTGGCCCCAGCGTCGCTGAGATCGTCTTGAGTGGTCACTGGGTGTTCGATCAGGTAGCGCCGGAAGGTCACATACCCCTCCTGGTTGCGTCGAGCTTGGGCTTGTGAACGTACCCCGGCCATCAGCGACTCACTCAACTCTAACTCAGCGTCGCCTGACACGAGGTTCTGCGCCAACTCGCGGCACAAGGACGTGAGTTCATCTCCATCATCCAATAGTGGCTCGTCATAAAGGCGCCCGGCTGGGCCAAGCGGGAGCGGCCAATCTGCTGGTGCAACCCGGCACCATAGGTTAATCACCTCGCCCAAATGCGCCGGTGCCGCGACCCCGCGGGTGAGGCACTCGAGAGTGAGCATGCGCGCTCCGCGCTCCCAGGCATCGTCGTAAGGCGCACGGAGGGCTTCACCAGCTTCAACACGCATTGAAAGGCGGGTCAGACCAGCTGCAAGAAGCGGCACGATCAAATCATTGATTGGGATTTGAACAGCTAGGTCGGGGGCAGTTTGTCCTAGTACAGCCAGACCCGACGGGGTAAGATGGAGCGAACGGGCTTGGCCACTCCAATCGACGTAGTTTGGCCGTAATCGGGTGAGATGGCGTTGGATCGTGCCACGGCTACTGCTTGGGAGTCCAGCAGCAAGCGCGATCTCTGCGAGCGTAGGATTCTGCCCGCCGTTGTCACTCATGACTTTGTCGATGAGACGGAGCAGTGCGATATCAGCATCGGTAAGATCTGCCATACGACCTCGCAACATTTGTTTCAGAAACATTTGTTGCCAGTATAGTGAATTCGCTCGGATGTGTCAAGAGGGGAGTGGCCTAAAATCATCAACTGTTCAAGGTAAAACAAAAGGGCCAGCGCCGTCCGGCACTGGCCCTTCGTCATAAGGTGGACCCAATGTCAAGCA
>JAFEAS010000134.1:0-232 GCA_018266315.1 Chloroflexi bacterium SZAS-1
CTTTGGCAACGATACCGCCTGGCCACACTGCTATGCCCGCGAGGTTTTAGCCGGGCGCGACCCGTATGGCCCGGCGTGCCAGTTTTTTGAGCCAGGCACCGGGCGGCTGTACCCAGCCAACCCACTCACCACGGCGGTTGTGCTGCTGCCATTCGCGCCGCTCTCCCAAGCACACGCGGCGGCGCTAGTGTCAGCGATGAGCGGCGGGCTGGCGGCATTTGCGTTGCTGCGC
>JAFEAS010000134.1:281-22246 GCA_018266315.1 Chloroflexi bacterium SZAS-1
TGCTGCTGCTGGCGGTGGCGCTGCTGCCAGCGCTGCTGCCGCTCACCCTGGTGAAGCCGCATATTGGCCTGCCGATCGCCCTTACCCGTTTGACCTGGCGGCGCGCGCTGGCGTGCGCGGTGTTTGGCCTAGCCACATTCGCAATTATGCCCGACTGGCCGCTGCGCTGGTTGCGCCTGGTCGGTGGCTTCAATGGCTATATTCCCCTGCTTACACTCCCTGGTGCGCTGCTACTGCTAGCGCTGCTGCGCTGGCGCGACCTTGATGCGCGCTACCTGCTGCTGTGCGCCATCATCCCCCAGCGTGCGCTCTACGACGCCCCAATTCTTGCTGCCGCGCTGCGCACCCGCACTGAAATGATGGTGTGGGTACTGGTAACTTGGCTGTACTGGCCGCTCGTCTATATCTTTGGCAATAGCCAGGAATGGGTCGCCCGGCTGGTCACGGCAACGGCCTATGTGCCGCTGCTGGCCTTGCTGCTTTGGCGTGGGCGCGCAACCTCCCCTGCCGCTGATACGGTAGTGCGCGAGCCTATCAGCCCGGCGTAATTATTCCACCAGCTGTTTATTCTGGTATCGCCTACCGCAGCGCGTTATACTAAAGCTGTGGCATTAGTGTGCTATGCGCATGACGTTGTCGGTTGAATATGTGTATAGCGTGCACGATGCATGACGCACTCCAAAGCCAAATGTTACGTGCGTCGTGCGTAATACTGCTGGCAAATTTGGTATAACGCGCGCAATAAAGGCGTTGCTACTGAAAGGGAGAATGGTGCAATGAAGCATAGAATATGGATAACCACCTTGCTTGTACTGTTGGCGCTGCTGGCGCTGCCAGCCCAGGCGGGGGCGCAGCCACGTCAACGCTGCTTCCCCGAAACCGGGCATTGTGTTGCGGGCGAGCTGCTGGCGTATTGGGAGCGCAACGGCGGGCTGGTGGTGTTTGGCTACCCAATCAGCGACGAGCTGCCCAATGAGCTGGTTGAGGGCACGTGGGTGGGCCGCACCCAGTGGTTCGAGCGCGACCGGCTGGAGCTGCACACGCTGGAAGGCGCGCTGGCCGGGCGCATGGGTGCGCGCGCGCTAGAGCTGCAAGGCCGCTCGTGGTACGAATTTCCGCCATTTGCTGGCGGGCTGCCGAGCGGCTGTGCCTATTTCGACCAGACGCGCCATAGCGTGTGCGAGCCGTTTTTGAGCTACTGGCAGCGTAATGGTGGCCTCGAACGATTTGGCTACCCCTTGAGTGAGCCTATGACCGAGACGATCGGCGGCTGGACGGGCACAGTGCAATACTTCGAGCGGCGGCGTATGGAACACCATACCGAGCTGCGCGGCACGCGCTACGAGGTGCTGCTGGGGTTGCTGGGGAACGACATTTATGCCGCCGCGCCGCCACAGCTGTGTACTACCCCCATCGCTGCGCCATTGCAGGCCACGCTCGCGCAGCAGGCCGGGCTAGCCGAAAACCTGGGCTGCCAGACCCTCGCAGTGGGCAATGCTCCGGCGGCATTTCAGCCCTATGATAATGGCAGCATGCTATGGGTCGACCAGGGCACAGCCGGGAAGCGCATCTATCGTATCTTTAACTCGATGTATGCACCCGGCCATCCGCTGACCTACCAGATTCACGAAGATACCTGGACGAGCGCCGACCCGGCTGACTATGGTCTGACGCCGCCAGCGGGCCATGTTGCGCCGCTGCGTGGCTTTGGCAAGCTGTGGATCTCGAATAAGTTTGTGCGGCAGGATATGGGCTGGCCGACCGCCGCCGAGCAGCCAGCGAGTGCGACGGTGCTGCAATTTAGCGGCGGCGCGGTGGCGCTGTGGCAGCAGGGCACGAGCACGGTGTATGTGCTGTGGCCGCGCGATATGCACGTTCAGCCGCTGGCCTACCGCTAAACCACCGGCAGCAGCAGCGCCGAAGGGTGCGCTGAATCGTGGTAGATCAGCTGCTCGGCGGCGCGCATAGTTGTGCCGCTGGCGAGCGCCTCGCCAGTGCCGAGGTTGCGGTTCCAGCGCGGGTGTGCGCCGCTGGCGACATGCAGGCGAATGCGATGGCCGCGCTGGAACTGTATCGCGGTATTCCACATATCGATTTCGATGCGCAAGCTGCCGTCGGGCTGGCGTTCGCCACTGCCCGGAACCAGCCGCACCAGCCCATCGCAGATGTTGATCGAGCGCCCATCGGGATATACATCGCACAGCCGCCCGAGGAAATCGGTGTGCTCAAGGCTTGAGCGCACATACAGCACGAGCCGCACCGGCCCAATCACATCGAGATCGTGCTCAAGCGCGGCGCTGGTGTAGCACAAGACGTCGGCGCGGGCTTCCAGCGGGCGCTGGTCGCGCGGGCCGCTTGCGTCGCCAACCAGCCGCGCGCCGCCGAGTGCGGGCGTCGGGTCGCTAGGGTCGTAGCGATAGCGGCTGGGCGGGGCTGCATCAGGCTGCGCGCGGCTTAGCGCGCCGAGGGCGTGGAGAAAGAACGACGTAGTTGTTGCGGGTGGCGGCCAGCTCGCATAGCCGCGCCACGCCTGTTCTCCCATCACAAACAGCTGTACGGGCTGGCGTGGCTCTGGTGCTTCGCCCTTTAGCTGCTGGTTGAACCAGGCGATCCCGACCTGCAGCGCCGTGAGCAGCAGCTGCGGGTCGGTATGGGGCCATGGCCCAATCGTGAGGAAGGGCGTGCGACCCGCCGCGCGTTGTGCCAGGTAGTCGGCCAGCAGTTCGCGCTGAATCAGGTCGTACCAGCCGGAGAGGAAGTGGGCGGGCGCACTGGTTGCCGCAACGTTGGCGGTGTGGTCGCGCTGCTGCCAATAGGGTGCGCGCAAATCGGTGTGGTGCAGCCAATCCTGGTAGAAGCCGACGGTGCGGCCAATTGCCTGGGCATCGGCCGCGCCGAGCGGCAGGTGCCGAAAGCCGCGCGCGAGCTGGCCGGGCAGCTGGAACATGCCGCGCACGATATCGAGCCAGGAGGGGTTGGGCTGCACTTCGCCGCCCTGCGTACTGGTGAGGGTTGCCCAGGCCAGCAGCGTGTCGAGGCCAAACGCGCTATCGAGGTGGGTGAGCGAGCCAAGCTGCGCGCCAGTAACGATCGGAACCATAGCGCGTAGCTCGGGTGGCGCGGCGGCGGCAAGCGCCCACTGCACATAGCCCAGGTAGCTTGGCCCCCAGGTGCCTAATCGGCCATCGAACCAGGGCTGCTGGCGCATCCATTCAAGCGTGGCTAAGCCGTCGGCGGCCTCGTGTACCAGTGGGTCGAAGCTGCCGCCCGAGGCAAAGCGCCCGCGCGTGAGCTGCACCACTACGTGGTAGCCGCGCTCGGCCATGCGCGCAGCAAATATTCCCCACATCAGGCCATTAATGCCAGCCTCGCGGCGTTTGCCATAGGGCGTGCGAATGAGAATGGTTGGGAAGGTGCCGGGTGTCTGCGGCGCATAGTGGTCGGTGAGCAGGCGCGCGCCATCGGCCATGGGCACGGCAATATCGGCCTCAAGGGCGATGCGGTGTTGGGCGGGCGGCAGCTGCAGCAGGCGTGCCCACAGCCGCTGACGCACTGGCTGTGCGCTCAGTGCGGTCGCCAGCCCAAACCCTGCCGCTACCCCAAGCAAAATGCGTTTGCGCGCCATGGTCGTTTCCCTTCTCGCTGCTGCTGCTGGCCGCATTATACCGTGCTTGTGCGGTGCAAATGTCGCAGAATCCGTGCTATACTGCCCTATTCGACCCATATAGTTAGGACTTACGCAGTTGCGCGGATCGAGCCTTCGGCAGAGCGGTACGCTTTATGTTCGTTGTGTGCGGTTGTTCCGCGCGGAACAACCGCACACAAAAAGCTCAGCAAGTACCATGCTGCCACAGGCAAAAAGCCTCCCATAAGCTACCGAACAACGCAACTGCATATTTCCTAATAGTACTGATGAATCGTATGACGAGCATCTGGCCAGCAATGTTGGAACTCTCACTCGATGGCATGGCCCAGGGTGGTGAAGCGGTTGGCCGCTGGGATGAGCGCGTGGTGTTTGCCAGCGGCGGGCTACCAGGCGAGCGCGTGCGCGTGCAGCTGAGCGAGCGCCACGATGCGTATGCGCGCGGCACCGTCACCGCGGTGCTAGAGGCAGCGCCCGAACGGATCGTACCGCGCTTGCCGGGCGCCGATCACATTCCCTGGCAGCACATCGACTATGCGGCGCAGCTGCGCTTCAAGCGCCAGATCGTGGCCGACCAGCTGGCAAAGATTGGCGGCTTGCCCGATGCACCCGTCGCCGACACGCTGGCGGCGCCGCACCCGTGGGGCTACCGCAACAGCGCCCGCTTGCACGGCGCGAATGGCGAGCTGGGGTACTTCGCCGCCGCCTCGCGCGAGCTACAGCCAATTGCGCACGACCCACTGCTGCTGCCGGTGCTGAATGAGGCGCTGGCAGATCTGCGGATGGTGCTGCGCGATGATAGCCCGGATGAAATAATCTTGCGTACCAGCGAGACATATGGGTATGTGCTGGCGGCGCTGCGCACGGCACATGGCAGCGGCGCCGACCCGCTGTTGCTAGCGCGACGCTGGCGCACACGCTGCGCGGCGCTGGCGGGCGTTACAGTTCTCGTGCCAGGGCAGGCCGAGCAAGTGCTGGGGGCGGCGCACCTGATCGAAGAGCTAGGCGGCATTGCCTTTCAGCTGCGGCCTACCAGCTTCTTCCAGGTGAACCGGGCCGCCGCCGAGCTGCTACTCACGCTGGTGCGGGCGGGACTGAAGCTGAGCGGCACCGAACGCCTGCTCGACTTATACTGCGGTGCAGGCGCATTTATGCTGCCGTTGGCCGCTCAGGTGCGCGAGGTCGTGGGGATCGAAGAATTCCCGAATGCCGTGGAAGATGGCCGCGCTAGCGCCGCGCTGAACGCGGTTACGAACGCGCAATTTCTGGCCGGGCGCGTCGAGGCAGTGCTGCCAAAGGTTGAAGCGCCCGCCGAGGCGGTTGTGCTCGATCCGCCTCGGCGCGGCTGCCACCCCCAGGCGATCGCTCAGCTGCTGCGGCTGGCCCCGGCGCGAATTGTGTACGTCTCGTGCCAGCCCGGCACACTCGCGCGTGACCTGAAGCTACTGGTGGCGGGCGGCTACAGCGTGGCGAGTGTACAGCCGGTCGATCTATTTCCGCAGACTGCGCATATCGAGAGCGTGACGGTGCTCATGCGCGAGGCATACTAACCCGTCGTTCAATGACTGTTGTACCGCTTATTGCCCCGACGCTGGCAGCTTGAAGCGCATAATCCGGTTGTTCCCACGATCGACGGTAACAACCGTGCCATCGGGCGCGACGGCCACGCCGCTGGGGAGCGTGAGCGAGGCAAAATCGTTCCCCTTGCCTCCCCAGCGCAGCAGCGCCTCACCGGTAGTGGTGGTATACAGCAGCTGGTTGCGGCCTGGCACGCTAACGAATACCTGGCCTTCGGCACTTACCGCGATGAACGGATCGTCGTAGGTGCTGGGCTGCCAGCCGGGCACACGCCAGCTTGTTTTCGGTGTTGCGCTCACGGTATCGCTTTCGCCGCGCCCGAACACCTGCACCCGGCCATTCCATGTATCAGCAACATAGACATCGCCCTGCGTATCAACAGCGACACCAATTGGCTCGTTAAATGCACCTGGCTCGTTGCCGCCATGGCCCCACTGGTACAGGAACTTGCCGTCGCTATCGGTGACGACGATGCGCTTATTGCCGGTATCGGCCACATATACCCGGCCTGCGCTATCAATTGCAATGCCGCGCGGCCCATAGAAGCCGAGCGGAGCCGCATTATTGCCCGCTTCGGTGCCATCCGTCATCATGGCGCTGCGCCCATTCCCAATATCGTTGCCAGTGCCCCAGCTCTTCACGAACTTACCGGTTGAGTCGAGCTTCACCACGCGCGCATTCCAGGTATCGGCCACGTAAATATTGCCCTGCGCATCGACGGCCACACCATGCGGCTCGTTGAACTGGCCTGGCCCGTTGCCCTGGCTGCCAACCGCAAACTTGAGCTTACCCTGGGCATCGAATGCCTTGACAGCATGATTGGCGATATCGGCGACATAGATATTGCCTTGCGTATCAACCGCCAGGCCGCGCGGGTCGCCCAGCTGGCCTTCGGCGGTGCCAGCGCTGCCAAACACTTGCTCGGCCACTAGCTTCACCGTATCGCTGCTGGTGCCGCCACCGCTCGCCTCACCGCTTGCCACCAGGTCTTTGCGCACCCACACCTGCATCTCGCGGCCATACACCTGTAGCGGGCTTGGTAGCTCACGGTACAGCAGGTAATTCTTAACGGTATTCCAGTTTTCTGGGCGGAACGGCCACACCAGCGGCGCATACACCGGCTCGTAGGGCAAGCTCTCGACATTCAGGTTTTTACATTGCGGGTCGGCCTTGGCCTGTGCAATCGTGCTGGTGTTATAGAAAAAGCGCTTATAGCCCGGCTGAGTCGGGTCGCAGCCACTCAGGTCGCCTTCCGGGAAATACCAATTGAGCTTCGAATCGTATTTTTTGACATAGTTATCTTCGAGCGCCTGGCGCGTTGCATCAGTGATATGCGGCACGTAGATCAGTACCACCGGGGCGTACTCTTTTTCGCCATCAGGCTGGTTGCGATCAACCGGCACCTGGAAGGTTTCGGCGGTCGCATTCTGGAGCGCGTCGGCCTTGCGGCTCTCGATGCGCTGAAAATCGCGCAGGTACCACTGGTAGGGCCAGGAAAGGCTGCCTTCGCTATTTTCATCGCCCGCATCCATAATGACTGGCATGGTATGCCCGCCGGTTGGATCCTCGGCGTTGCGCTGATTGCGCGTGAGGTTAATTGCCAGGTGGCGCAGGTCATCCACGATCAGCGGCACATCGGGCGGGCTTTGCACATAAATCAGCATTTCTATGGGCGTGTCGGGGTGATCGTACACCACCATCCAGCTCGCACGGATGCTATACGCCGCCAGCAGGCCAAACAGCGTGAGCGCCGAAATAACCAGCGTGGTACGCCCGCCGAGCCGCTGCCCAATGGTTAAGATGCCGAAAATCATCAAGCCAGCAATGAGTAAGGGCACAATTGCTTGCAGCATCGCCGCCTGGCCCGCCTGGCCTTCGCCCCCCGCTGAAAAGCGCGCGAGCGCCACGCCAATCGCCACTAGCGCTAGCACCAGCGCGGCTGGAATCAGCGCGGCCCGCCGGTCGGGGAGCGCGCGCCAGTCCACACTATCAATCAAGCGGCCAATCGCCCAGGCCGCGAGCAGGTTGCCGGGCAGCGCAATATGCGTGAGCAGCCAGGGCATTTTTTCGCCCGCCCACGAAAATGCCACCAGCGCGCCAATGAACCAGAACGCCAGAAAGAGCGGGAAGAGCGGAGCAGGCGCAAATGCAGGCCATGCTTGTGGTACGGCTTTGGCCTGCGGGGCTGGCGCAGCATGCTCGGTCGCGCCGAGTAGCTCTACGCCATTTCCGATTTCGCTGCCGTTTGGCGCTTCTTCATTGGCCTCAAGCGTTGGCTCAGCATCGGGCGCGGGCGTTGGTAGGCGGGGGCCACGCCACCAGCCGCTGATCACCAGGTACGCTACCAGGCCAACCAGCCCGGCGCTGATCAGGATGCCCAGCCCGCCAAACAGCCCAGCAGCATAGATTCCCAGCGCACCAATCACGATCCATAGCAGCGCGGCGATACGTGTGCGCCCCCAGGCAAACAGCACCGACATTGCGCCAACCCCACCAAGGAGCGCGATTGGCTCATATACCGGGAGCAGCATCAGGTAGTAGTACCAGGGCTGCTTGCCGCGCGCGTATTCATGCTGTGAGCCGAGCCAGTAGGCCAGGCCCTGGTACAATCCATCGAGGACGCCGCGCATGTTCGTGAAAAAATTGCTGAACAGTAACACAAAGATCGCGACGAGAATGCCCAACGCCGTTACAAGTACAGGCCGCTCGTTGCGCCAGAGCGCCAGCAGGCGGGCGCTGACGACTGGATCGCTATCCCACACGCGCATGGACAGCAGGCCCATTCCCAGCACAACGCTGAACAGCAGGCCAATGCCACCGCCACGCAGCCGTGCAGTAATTTGCGGATCGAGCACTGTGATGAGCAGCATCACCGCCAGCGCCGCACCCAATACAATAAGCACGGTGCGGCGGGGAAATAGCTCGGCAGCGACGCGCATAAGCAGAAACGAGCCAAACAGGAAGAACAAAATATAGTACAGCTCGTGAGTCGCCATTGCCAGGGCCGTTGCCGCAGCGGTAAGGTGGAGGTAGCGCGGTCGCCCACTATCGACATAGCGGAACATGCCGATGACCATCCAGCATGCCCACAGCACAATCAGCGCATCGTGGCGTGAGAAGCGTGTGAAGTAGAGCAGCGAAGGTGCGAAGGTGAGCAGTGCGGCGGCGACAAAGGTGCCGGTGCGGCCAAAGTACGGGCGCAGCATCCAGGCCGAAATAGTGAGCAGAATGCCAGCCACAGCTTCGGGGAGGCGCGCCTGGGCTTCGCCATCGCCAAATAGAAAGAACGACACCAGCGAGAGCACATAGTAGGATGGCCCGTGGTATACCGGATCGTAGCAGTAGCTGGGCGCGGTGTAGCTGCCCGCAGCGCAGGTAAACCCGGTTGAGCCGGTGTAGTAGCGCCAGCTCATCCAGCTCGTCACCGATTCGTCGTGGTGCATAGCCATATGGCCCAGGCCCCACAGGTGCGCAATAATGCTCACCAGCACCAGCGCGCCGAAGGCCAGCACCTCAAGGTTCAGCCACGAGAAATCGAGCGTGCGGTTAAGCAAGCGTGGTGGGCTATAATCGCGGGTTTCGCGGGGCAGAGCAGCCATATCTTCCTCGAGTGTTCGGGTTACTATCAATTAAACATTGCTTACGCCCAGGAATGCACGGGTTTATTTTTGCTCGGTGCCAGTACCCAGGCCAATTTCATCGGCCAGCGCGGGCCGCACTGCCAGCACAAAGTCGGTAGAACCAAGGCCAGCAGGCAACTGGCGAAATAGCATGTATTGCCAGAAATCGCTGGCAGTTTTCCCATCGAGGGGCGTGCGCAGCATGCGCATAATTAGGGATGAATTGGGTGTGACTTGCGCTGTTGTCCAGTCTGGCGGTAGGCGATAGAGCTCATTTTCCGGGTTCCACCAGCGTAGCGGGTAGCGCTGTAGGCGAAAACCTTGGAGCGCCTGGGTATTTTGTGGGTTGCTATCAATATTTTCTTGCAGTAGCACAACGGCCATCACATCGTCGCCGGGAGTGGGCAAGCTGGGCGATTGCTGCTGGGCATCCTTGAAGTTGCGCATATACCACTGCCAGATCGTCTCGTTGTCGTACCACACTTTCAGGTTACCGTTACGCCGCGTCGCCGCTGTTTCGAGCTGGCGCACTACCCGCACCGCATCGGGCGAGGTTTGCACAAATACCATCAGCTCGCGCGCATCGTCGCCATAGCGGTAGCTCAGCTGATAGGCGCTGCGAATGCCGTATATCGCCCCATAGATCGTGATTGCCAGCGCGAGCGCGCCAAGTGTCCAGTGCCAGCCGCGCAGCAGCCCGCCAAACAGCGTCAGTACTGCAATCAGTGCAAGTGCGCCGGGGAAGATAAATGGTGCAACATACTCCAGGCTCGCGCCGCCGCCGCTCACCATCGCTATCATGAGGAAGAACAGCACGACAATTACACCAAACAGCCCCAGGTACAGCCGCAGCGCGCCATCCCAAACGGGTGGCTTGACAGCATGGAGCGGTGCCTCAGTATGCACATCGCTGTTCGATTGAGGCCGTAGCTCAAGTGGAAAGGCATTGCGCCGCCACCAGCGAACGACACGCGCCAGCGCCCACGCGCCGAGTAATACCAGCGGCAAGGCGACATGCACCGTCAGCCAGGGCATTTTCTCGCCCGCCCACGAATAGAGCAGAAATGTCGTGATCGCCCACCAGCTGAGCAGCACTGGCATGGCAATGTTCCAATCAAGCACGCCGCCAGTCCACTCGCCGCGCCGGAAGCGACGCACCACCAGCACGGCGGTGAGCACAAGCCCCAAACCACCCCACAGCAGCACCAGCGGTTCGTATACAGTGAGCTGCACAAGGTAATAATAGGGCGGCTGGCTGCCGCGTTGCACGCCATGTTGGGCTAGCCAGTACAGTAGCGAGCCAGTGGCACCGCTCACAATGCCCGATGGGTGATTAAAGAAGGCGGTGAAGAGCAGCGTATACGGCACAAGGAACACGGCCAGGGCGATCCAGACGCGCCGATCGGCACCTAAGCTCGCCGCAATATCAACAAAATCGTCGCCATTGGCCCGCGCGCGCTGCCAGGCAGTAGTGCCATCGCGCCCACGCTGCCGCGCAATCAGCCAGTAGAGCGCACCTAACCCGGCCAGGCTAACGACTAGCGCCAGCAAAATTGCCGGATGCCCAAAAAACTGACCTAGCTTCACAAAATAGATCGGCAGGTTATCGTCATACTGATTGCGCACACAGAGCGCGTATTCGTTATCGGTGGTAGCAAGCGGTGCCCAGCCAAAAATCGGCCCCGGCGTAAAGAGCATCGGGTTATCGGGTGGGAGCGGCTGCCCGGCTGCTGGGCATACATACGTGCCATTCGCCCGCGGTGCCGCTTCGCCGATGCTTGCCTGCGGCTTACCTGGCAGCACAAACACCAGCGCAATCACAAGTACGCCGATGGCACCCGCAAGTACTAGCCCTGGAGGCCATAGCCGCCACAGCAACACCAGCACCAGCAGCGAGCCAACAATCACGCTGAAGAGGTAAAACGTCTCCATGTTCGAGATCATCAGACCCAGGGCAGCCGCGCCAATATACAGCCAGCGCGCCTGGCGGGTACTTGCGTAGCGCACTACGCTGATGATCGTCAGCAGCTCAAACACCACGCCATACATATCGTGGCGGATGAAACGGCCAATATAGAGAAATACGGGTGAAATCGCCAGGTAGGTCGCTGCCAGTAGGGCACCAGTACGCCCTAGCTCGCGCCGGATCAGGTAGGGCATTGCCACCAGCACAGTGCCAAACAGGGCCACACTGAGCCGCGCCGTGAAGTCGTTATCGCCAAACAGAAAGTACATCAGCGCAACGATATGGTACAAAAATGGCCCGTGCAGCAATGGGTCGTGGATGAAGCCCTGGCCGGTGTACAGCCGCCACGAATAGGCCGCGTGCAGGGTTTCGTCGTGATGCAGCGCGCGGTCGCCCAACCCCCACAGGTGAGTGAGTAGCGCAAAGAGAACCAGCCCGGCATAGGCCAGCTGCTCGTAGGTTGGGGCAAAGCGTGTGCGGTGCGCCACTGTATCGGGGCGCTCGGCAGCTACCCGTGTGGCACGCGGAGGTAGTTCAGCAACAGACATGATGGTTGGTGCGTAACGCGAGGCCGATACCCGCCCTCACGGCTGCCGCATCGTAGTCGCGTCCGCGAATTACGCGGCGTTCATCCCGGCCATTGTACACGATCCGCCTAGCGCGGTGCAAGTAAAAAGTATTACGAATTTCGGAACAGAGCATTACCGTGCTATGGCTTTGCGGCCATTAGTTCGCGCAGCCGGGACAGGTTGGTGAGGTAAATAACATCGTCTTCGACGCGAATGAAGCCAGCTTCGCGGAATTCACTAATGGCTTTGGTCACTGTCTCGCGGTACGAGCCGATCATTTCGGCGAGCTGCTGGTGGGTATAGCGGGTAACGGCTGGTGGCCCCTGCGGCGTGCTCGGCGGCTGCGCCAGGTTGAGTAGTACGGCGGCCAGGCGCTGTGGTACGCTTTTGAAGGCAATATCGGCGAGCTTGTGTTCAAGCGCACGCAGCCGCTGGCTGATGATATTCATAAACCGTTGAGCGACAGCCGGGTACTCATTCAGCAAGCGGCGCATTTCGGCCTGGCGGATGCTACCAATCGTGCATTCGGTTATCGATTCGGCAAAGCTATCGTGTACCCAGTCGGGATTAATCGCCATTTCGCCAAAGAGCGAGTACGGTTCAAGAATCAGCAGTGTAAGTGCGCGGCCTTCAGGCGACAATTTGTAGATCCGCACCCGCCCGCTCCGCACCATAAATAGCCGGTCGCTGCTTTCTTCCGGCGCATAAAAAATATGCCCCGATGGAAAGGTTTCCAGCATCATGCGTCGCTCGATCTGCGCGCGCTGCTCAGGTGTCAGGTCGCTCCATACCTCATCATCGGCGAAGGTATATGCCGCCAGTGGCGATCGTGATGCGTGCGGTATAGTCACAGGACAACTGCCTTGAGGGTATACATAGGAACTATGCCTTATCGCTAGGTTGTTCAGCCAACAGTGCGATGAGCGCATCGGCGAAGTTAGCTCGCCAGGCGCGGTAGTGATGTTCACCATCTGTTTCGGTATAGTGAACCGGGTAGCCCTTCGCACGTAGCACATCGCGCAGATGTCGGGTCGCTATGAGCTGGTTGGGGCGCACGCGCGCCCGTGCTTCGCGCCGCCCAATGCTGAGGTAAAACTGCAATGGTAAGCGCGGGCTATCGACAAATTGGCGGGTTAGCCATTCGTATTCCGGGTCGTCGTGCGGCCGCCACCAGAACGAGCCCGACTGTGCCAGCACACGGCCAAACACATCGGGGCGGGTAAATGCGGCGAAGCTGGCCGCCAGCCCGCCATAGCTTGAACCGCCAATGCTGGTATGCTCGGGTGCGCGGCTCAGGTGCCAGTGGGCATGCGCCCAGGGCAGCAGCTCGTCGGTGAGGAACTGAACCATTGGCGCATAGCACGGCAGCTCGCGATCGCGGGTTGTTTCATCGATACTATCCACTAGCACCAGCAGCGTCGGGGCGATTTGCCCTGCCGCAATCAAGCGCTCGATCATCGCCGGAGCCTGAATCTGGTGAAGATAGGTTGCGCCATCGAACAGCAGCAGAGCGTTGGTAGGGCCAGCGTCGGTGCTGTAGCCAGGCGGTGTATACACCCATACGGTGCGCTCATTGCCCAGCACGCTGCTCGCTAGCTGCGCCCGTACAACCTGACTGGCGGCGGTGGTGTGCGAGCGCGGTCGCTGCAAGCTCGTTGAGCGTTTGCGTGCTGAGGTATTGGCCATAAGGTGTGTTAGCGCTGGTGTGTGCGGCCAGACAGCCACGCAAATGTGCCGCGCCACCCGAGGAGCACAATCATATTGGTAATGAATGTGACCACGGCAAATGCTGGCTGAACCGTCTTATGTCGCACGAACGACCAGAGGAGCAGACCGATGGGCAATGCCAGCAGCCAGGACAGGGCGCTGCGCGCCAGCATGCGCCGCGGCTGGGTAATGACATCGGGTTTGAATGCACCAAGGAACGGCGCAACTAGAAACCAGCCAACTGCAAACGGGGTAGCAATCGTAATAACTTCACCGATCCGCCCGAAGCCCGTTAGTTCGCCATGGCTCAGCAGCCCAATTGCGGTGACAATATTGAAAGCAATCACATCGCCCACCGCCAACGTGCCAAGCTGGCGTACATCGGGTGTTGTTTGCGATGCCGGGGTATGGTCAGTCAGCGCCATTTCGCGCCTCCTTTGAATGGTACACGCTCTCTGCTTCAACGATGCGGTGAGTATACCACACTCTGCGCAGGCACGGCACCCAACAGGCGAGCTTCAGGCGCGCCGCAGGGTGAAGATGGTAGCCTCGGGCCGACATAAGAAGCGTAGCGGCGTGCCGCCCAAACCGCGCGATACATACAGCTGCATCGCGCCAACAAAGTAATGCCCCATCACATAGCGCACCCCATAGCGCGGGTGCGTAATTGGGCCAATGCGCGGCAGCCGTAAATGCCCGCCATGCGAGTGGCCTGAAAGCTGCAGGGCGAAACCGTGGCTCTGTGCATTATCGGCGAGATCGGGCGAGTGGGCGAGCAGCAATTTGAATGCACCCTCGGGAATGTCAGCGCAGGCGGCGGCAAAGTCGGGCCGCCCATCAAACACATCGTCGATGCCAGTCAGCCAGAAATCAGTGCTATTCCAGCGTAATCGCAGGCTGCGGTTCACTAGCAGCGGAATGCCCGCCAGCGCCAATGCGCCCCGCACATCGGCAAGCCCTTCCCAGTAATCGTGGTTGCCGGCTACAGCATAGATGCCAAGTGGCGCGCGCAAGTTCTGAAGCAATGGAGTAATCAGCGGCACGCCAGCCTTCAGCCCGGCAAAGTCGCCCGTCAGCGCAATAAGCTCGGGTTGCGCGCGCTGCATTTCGGCTACTGCCCAAGCCAGGTTGCAATCTGCATACCGCAGCCCAAGGTGCGTATCGGTAATGTGGCCAATGCGTAGGCCATCGAGTGCGGCTGGTAGCCCGGCCAGGTGAAGCGTGACATGCTCAAGCGTCGGGTGGGCTGGCTCCCAGCGCTGTGCGTACAGAAGACTTGCCGCTCCTAATGCACCGAGGCTCACTGCTGCTGGGCCACCAAATAGCTTCAAGCCTAACGCGCCTAGCCCGGCGGCGACGGCCCCGGCTTGCATCCAGGCGGGGGCATTGATTGTTCTGATGGGGTCGAGCGGGTTGGTTCGCGGCGGTTCGGTGGGCAAAGTACTAAACCATTCGTCGTGCGCGGTATGGTCAGTAATCGCATGCGTCACCAAATCCAGGGCATGTTCAAAAAAGTGCTGCGATGTTGTTGTCGTCATATCTTTTGTTCCTTGCCACCGCTCGGTACCAAACCCATAGCATACCATCGGGCTTGCGCTTACCCAAACAACGTCTTCACCTCGCTAGCAATTGTTTGCATGCAGCACAAACAAAACCAAGCAGAAGCGAGAACGTACCCGGCTGCCCCAGACTCATCAACGGCTGCGAAAGCCCGAAACCAGCACATCTACACTATGTAAACACATGTACTGGCTGGTAGTATATGTGTAGAAGATGACAAAAGAATGAGCAGAAGCGCACACGACTCATAACAAACCGCAATCTGCCCAAGCACACAACACCGCGTGGGAGCATAGTCCCACGCGGTGTTGTGTGCAGGAGTTATGAATTGCCTGAACGTGGCTTAGCGAACCGAGCCGCGGCGCACGAGATTAATGATCCCCAGAAGCACGACTGCACCGATAAACGACACAATCAGCGCGCCCAGGCTGAAATCGCTATTATTAATGTTCGAGCCGCCAATGCCGAACAGATTGAACAGGAACCCACCAACAAACGCGCCAACAATACCGACGATAATATTCAGCAGCGCGCCCTGTTGGGCATCGGTGCGCATCACCATACTCGCCAGCCAGCCCACCAATGCGCCGAACAGTAGCCATACGATGAAGTTGATCATGACCTTGCCTCCTCTGGTAATACTTCACACAACTTGGGGTGTTTGACCGAACCATAACAAACCGCGCTGAATATATATGCAAGCAGCGTGCCATGAATTTTTGAACGTGAGCCGCCTCAGGTTTATGGTTTTTAGGACTTTCGCTTCCTTGTTTATTTGCCTGCGGCAGCACGGTACTTTGTTCTTGGTGATGTTGTGCGCTCCGCGCACAACATCACCAAGAACAAGAAGAATTTGCTTGAGTAAGCAAAAGTCCTAGGTTTGTGTAAAACTGTTTTCAAGAGAAACCGTAGTGTAACGCCTGCGACAGGATTGTTGCTTTGATATCACAGCCTGCGCAGGCGCGTATCATTCCAGGCATGCGGGCGTATGCTATACTGCGAACGTTGGATGCGCGATTGGGAGGCGATTCCATGAACAACGGGCAAGGCCAGCCCCCACAAGGGCGGCCAGGTGGCGATGGTGCAGCACGCCGAGTGGTGCGCCCGCGCGCCGATGAGGCATATACGGGCGACACGATCGCGATGCCGCGCCGCCCGGCTACGCCTGAGCCTTCGCGCCCAGTAGCGCGTCGCCCGGTGCGTCGGCGCTCGCCGATGCGGTTGATTATGCGCGTCCTGCTTGGCCTCGTGCTGCTGGCGCTGGTAGCAGCGCTCATCTTCTATCTGCGCCTGCGTTCGGCAGCCAGCGCGATGGTGGTACAGGATGTACGCCCGAATGCGCCGGTCTCTTCGCCACTGGCGGGGGGCATGAACCTGCTCCTCGTGGGAGTTGACGAGCGGCCCGATCATCCTGAAGAAGGTGTGCGCAGCGATACGCTGATTGTGCTGCACCTCGACCCGAATGGCCGTTGGGCCAGCCTGCTCTCTATCCCGCGCGACAGCCGGGTGAACGTGAAGGGCATTGGCGAAACGAAAATAAACACGGCCTATGGGCAGGGCTACGCTACAGCCGAGGCGCTCTACGGCCCGGGCACCAGCCCGCAAGAAGGCGGTATGGCCCTGGCCGCCCAAACCGTCGAGCAGTTTTTGCAGCTGCGCCAGCGCGGCCAGCAAATCGATGCGATTGCTCAGATTAATTTCGATGGCTTTGCCAAGCTGATTGATGCCCTTGGCGGAATTACTATCGATGTGCCGCGCGCAATCGTGGACGATGAATACCCGACCCCTGACTTTGGTACAATGCGCGTTGAATTCCAGCCCGGCGTGCAACAGATGGATGGGCAGCGCGCCTTAATCTATGCGCGCACCCGCCATGCCGATAGTGATTTTGGTCGCGCCGAGCGCCAGCAGCAAGTGATGCAGGCGATTGTTGCCAAACTGCGGGCGCGTGGCAGTGTCGGCCAGGTGCTGTTTGCGCCAACATTACTGAATAGCCTTGAAGGTGCAGTGAAAACCACCCTGCCAATTGCCCGGCTCGATGTCCTGGGCGGGCTGGGCTGGATCAGCAGTGGCATCAGCCCCGATAGCATCGGGCAGGTGCGGTTAAGCCCCGAGTCGGCGCCGAACTACCGCGAAGAAGGCTCAGATCTGGTGTGGGATCCTAATGATGTGCAGCAGGTGGTGACGGCATTTCTGACGCGCCCCAGCGAGGCCGCCGAGGCCGCAACCGTGCAGGTGCTGAATGGTACAGATACCAGCGGCCTGGCCGGGCGCGTTTCGCTTGAGCTTGAGCAGGCTGGCTTTACCATCATTCCGGCAGGGAATGCTGCCGCTGCTGGCGTGCCCAAAACGGTCGTCTATGATGTGACGAATAAGCCGCGCACCGCGCAGCGCCTGGCGCGCCAGCTTGGGGCGAGTGTGCAGCAAGGCGCGCCACCCGGCGAAACCGTCGCCGCCGACCTGGTAGTGGTGCTTGGGCAGGATGCCGTAAAATAGCGGGTTCGATGTTAGGGGTTGCGCTGGTGCTTGAGTGTTTCGATTTCGGCCTGCACAGCGTTGATTTTTTCCTGCACCTGGGCGCGCGCGCGGTCGCTCGGCTGAATGCGATATGATGCCCGCAGCAGCTCAAGATCGCGCTGCCGTACCGCCAGCGTTTCCTCAAGCACAATCGCCCGCACATCGGCAAGCTGCTCGCCCAACGTCACATCATTTTTGCGCCCTAGCTGCGCTGCCCGGCGTTCAAGCGTCGCCAGCCACTCCTGGCGTAGCTCTAATAATGCGCGCCGCTGCATGTCGAAATCTTTCTCAGTGTCTTGCAGATCGAGCTGTTCCCCAATCGTCAGCTGCCCCTTGGCATTCTTTACCTGTAATAACGCACGCTTGCTGCGTAGCCCGGCCAGCACGCCGTTCAGCTCGGCAACGCGCTGCTCATAGCCAGTATCTTCAGCCTGCTCATGGCCTGGCGTTGCGCTGCTTACACCCACCGTCGAGCTGCTTGGGGCGCTACCTTGCACATCGCTTTGGGTAGAAGACGGCGGAGATGTTGCTGGTCGTGTAGCTGAATCCGTGCTGGCCTGGTTGTCTGCTGGCGGTACAAATAGCCGCGCATCGGGCGCGCGTGTATACACGGTTGGGATGCCCCAATCGGGGTTGCGCAGCCGGGTGACGCGCGATACTGCCAGCCGCCCGCGCATCACACAGGTGTCGAGCGCCTCGCCAGCAATGAGCGCCTGGTAGAAGCTGCGCGCAAAGGGCTGGGTGGCTTCTTTGGCAGTTTTGAACTGCATGGCAATCACGGCACCAATATTTTCGAGCATAAGCGCGGGTGCAATGCTGCGGTATGGCCGGGTGGTCAGCTGGGCGCTGTTGCAGGCATCAAGCAGAATGAGCTGTAGCTGGGCAGCATCGGGCTGCCGCTGCTGGTCGCGCGCGGCATTCAGCATGACACGCAGGTCGCGCGCGCTGAAGTCGATTTCGCTGCCTTCGCCATCTTCCAGCACCAGCACGCCGCTGCTGGCATCGCTGGTGAGCTTGCCATGGCCCACGAAGTGCCACAGGTGAAAGCCTTCGTGCAGCCGCCGGTCGAGCGCCTCGATAGTTAAATGCGGCTCGATTTCCAGCACGACACTACCATTTTGCACGAGATCGGCAAGCGTCGTGCGCACGCGTTCAAGCTGGCGGGCTTCTTCGCTATCGGGGCTGGGCGCGGCAGCGGTGAGTAGGATGCGCAACGGGCGCGGGGTGGCAATCGTGGGCGGCGCGGCAAAGCGTGGCAGGTAGCGCACAATCGGCGTATCGTACAGCACCAGTGGGCGCTCTTCCGCATCGCACAGAAATTCCCATGGCAGCCCTGCGACCTCCGGCAGCTGGCGCGGGTCGATCGAGAAGCGCAGCCGCATACCCTGGCCGGGCTTCAGCGCGGCGCGGGCGTTGGTGTAGGCATCGCGGATCTGCCCCTGAAACAGTGCATCGAAGAGTTGCCGCCCGAGGGCAATCAGCATATCTTCATCGGTGTCGAGTGCCTGGAGCTGCGCAAATCGTGCCTGATAGTCGGCATTATTGCTAGGTGAGATGAATTCGCCAACCGGCTCGCCGGGCACCAGCGGGCAGGTTACCGCGACACTATAGCGCCCAGCGTTGGGCTGCCCGAAGAATTGAATATCGAATAGCTGATAATCCTGTGGCATAAGGGTTCTCTGTTCTCAAAACACGGTACTATTGCCATGGTACAGGCAGATGGCACTTTTGTGAAGAGGCAGTCGAGCAGGCGACAGCTCCACAGCTCAGTGGTTCCACAGCAATGGCTAGCGCGTGAACAGATCGCCCGGCAGCACAGCATAGTCGGTTTGGAACGGCCAGAGCACAATGCCATTTGCCTGCGCGTCGCGGGTTGTGGCAAGCCCGGTGCGAAGATCGCGCAAGAGCGCAGCCGTGTCGCGCTGGGCACCTGCGCCGGTGGGGAACCCCAGCTCGCTCACCACGATAGGCTTGCTAAGGCCAAGCGCGTGAAGCTCGTCAATCGCGCGGCGCAGATCGGCGGGGAAGCCCTGGCCATAGTACCAGTGCGCGGCGTAGCGCCCACTATCGTAAGGGTCGTTGTCGTAATAGTGGAATGAGAAGAAATCAACGACGTCGGCCAGGCGCAGGTCGGCCTTTTCCGGGCGGAAGTAATTTTTGCCGAAGCCCAGGCTCACCGTCGTCAGGCGCGTCGGGTCAAGCCGCTTCACTTCGTCGTGAATCGCCTGAATAAAGTGTAGTCGCTCGTTCGCCAGCGGAAAACATAGCGGGAAATCGGCGTTATCCCAATCCCAGCAATGCTGATCAACCGGCCCGCCCAGGTCGATTTCGTTGAATAGATCCCAGGCGAGCAGGCCAGGCTTGCCCGCCAGGTGCTGTACGACCGGGCGGACATGCAGATCAATCGCGGTGGCGTAGTCGGCTGGGCGGAAACGATCTTGCGGGTATTTCGCCAGCAGCACGGGTAGCACGTAGATATGGCGCTTGCTGGCCTCGACAATCAGAGTATCGAGGTGCGCGAGCGCCTGGCTCATGCTGTAATTTGGGTCGGCGGCGCGCGCTCCACCAAACACATAATAGTTCAGGAAGATGCGGATTGTATTGATGCCTTGGGCCTGTAGTCGGTCGAGATCGGCATTAATTGGCGCCTGTTGCCAGGGGCAGTTCGCATCGGCACCAAATTGGAGCGCCGCGCAAAGCGGCAGTTGGGCGCTGCTCGGGTGAATATAGTTCATTCCACGGACTTCGAAGGCGCTACCTCCGGCCAGCAGCTTTCCACTCGCAGCGGTTACCGCATCGGTTGCCGGGTTTGGCGGGCGAGCGGCACAGGCAGCAAACCCTGGCAGCAATAGTGCAAGCACCACTAACTGCCATAATCGTCGCCACCTGCGCGCATACCCCTGTGGTACGTGTGTAGCCCAGTAACCCGGCAACGTGCCCCTCACCCGATGTGCGCACGCATGTAAGCCAGCACTTGCCGATCGATCTTGTCAGGGCGCGTAAGCCGCTCTTCAAGATTTTCGACCCCGCCATATTGGGCGAGTGCCGCCCGAGTGATGGCATCGAATTCGCCGCTGATGGGGCCGTGATAGTAGCCCGCACGCGCCAGCAGGGTCTGTAGCTCATCGGCGATTTCAGCCGTAATTGGTAGCAGCTCATGATCTTGTGATGGGGTGAGATAGAAGCGATGCAGCTTGAGCAGGCGCGCCAGCTCATCGACCGGGGCAGGATGATCATCAACGCGCAGATCGATGTAGCGGTCGATTAAGCCGCCATACGAGCCGCCTGCGCGGGCAACATACAACGCGGCGGCCTGGCGCCCGCGCCGATCGCCACCAGCGGCATCACCTGCCGCCAGCGCCGCTAGCAATCGCTCGGCCAGCTCACCTTCGGTGTTCGTAAATGTGTGCGCGATCGCCTGCACAACATGCGGCCCAGCGAGAATATTTCCCTGGGCAGTGAAACCAGCGCCAATCAGATGCCCGGCCCAATCCATACAGGCTGCGCCGGTATGCGCGGCAGCCCCTCCCTGCGCATCCACCAGCCCGACCTGGCGGTGTTCGGCATCAAGGTCGGCTGCGAGCAAGGCTGCAAGTGCATCGGGTGCTGACATACCCTGAGCCATCAGTTCTAGCCCACCTGGGCCAAACTTCGGGTTTGCCAACGCTTGTGTGGCGACGGCGCCAACACCAGCTTGTGCCCAGGAAACCACTGAGCCAACGGCCAGGAATTTTGATGCCACAGCTACCCCGAGATCGCCATTATGTGGGTCAAGGGCCACAATTGAGAATGTCGCAATGATATGCGTGTTCATGGGACTGCTTTCTGATTACGGTGTTTCTAGCGACGCATCATACCATAAAAACGCCTGCGCTCACTGCTGCGCGCAGGTGCCTACCTTACTTCCCCATTTTTCTGCCTGGTATTATTGACACGCGTTACGCGGTCGCCCGCGTTTAAGGAATAGTGCCCGCGGCAGCATGGTACCGAACCATTTTATGTGTTCCGCGGTTGGCGCGAAGCGCCAACCGCGGAACACAATCGATACTAGGAGTTTCGCTTACTCAAGCAAATTCTTCTTGTTCCTGGTGATGTTTTGCGCGCCACGCAAAACATCACCAGGAACAAAGTACTGTGTTGCCGCAGGCACATAAACAAGTAAGCAAAAGTCCTAAAAAAGTACCGCGCTGCTGAAGACGAAAAAGCCGACCGCGCAACGTACGTTATTGAAGAGTGCGCAGCTGAAGATTATCAAAAAAGGCTTCAGAGTCGGTATCTCTTGCAATCACCATTAGCCCGTAACGCGCCGTATCAGGCGGGTCGGTGGCGGCTACATCGGCAATTTGCTGGCTGTTGACAAACACTTGCATCACGGCCCCCTGTAGCCGTACCACCAGGCGATTGATAGCATCAGCACCAAGAGTCATTGCCTCGGTTTGCCCACCAGCAAGCACGTTAATCGCGCCGCCACGGTGCTGCTCGATGCGATAGCTGGTTTGTGCCGGGTTGAGCACAATCGCAATGTAGTTACTCGCATCAAGAAAGCGTACCATCAGGCCACCTTCGCCACTGGTCACCTGAAGATCAACACCGATACTTACATCGGTTTGGGGCGCGGCGCGGTAGCTCCAGATCGGGCCGCTACCAGCACCACCTTGCACACGATAGCGCCCGCCCTGGTAACCAACTTGCCACACCGAGCCGCTGAGGTTGGCCCAGCCCGGCCCGGAAAAGCTATCGGCAACAAGCTGCTGGCCGCTTTCGGCAGCGCTGGTTGGCACTACGGTGGGCGGCACAGCAGTGGG
>JAFEAS010000135.1:0-1992 GCA_018266315.1 Chloroflexi bacterium SZAS-1
TGTGGCGCGCCTGGGGCCGCGTAACGTGCATCAGCAGGTACGACAAGCCGATATATCCTGAGCGTTTTCGGCCAGCGCCTACAGCACCTCGGCAATACTGCCCGCCAGGCGCTTAACACCCTCGGTAATACGCTCGGGTGCAGAGTGCGAGAAATTCAGGCGCATAGTGTGCGTGCCGCCACCATTGGCGTGGAAGGCGGCACCGGGCACAAACGCAACATTCTGCTCAAGTGCGCGTTGCAGCAGCGCCGAGGTATCGATATGGCTGGGCAATGTTAGCCACAAGAACATCCCACCCTTTGGCCGGGTCGAAACGACCGCTTTCGGCATATATGTGTCGATCGCGGCGAGCATTGCATCGCGGCGCGTGTGGTAGGTTGCGCGGATCATCGGTACATGCCGATCGAGCAGTCCATCGCGGCAGGCTTCGTAGGCCACGGCCTGGGCCAGGCTACCTGTATGCAAATCTAGGCCCTGTTTGGCGTGGGTAAACTTGGCCACAAGCTCTTGCGGCAGCGCAGCCCAGCCTACCCGCAACCCCGGTGCTAAGAGCTTGGAGAAGGTGCTGAGATACAGGACATGGCGCAGCTCGCCGTGCATCTCGATATCCATCGCCGCCAGGATCGGCGGGCGAGTACCTTCGTAAAACAGCTCGCCGTAGGGGTCGTCTTCCACAATTGGCAGGCCATACTGCGCGGCAACGCGCAACAAGGCGCGCTTGCGCTCGGGCGAGGGGGTAATGCCGGTGGGGTTTTGGAAGCACGATACCAGATAAAGGAAACGCGGCTTTTCACCCTGTTGCAGCAAATTCTCAAGCGCCTCAACAACCAGGCCATCCTCATCCATCGGCAAGGGCGCAAACCGCGGCTGGTAGGGCCGAAACGCCTGCAATGCCCCCATATAGGTCGGCTGCTCAACCAGCACCAGCGCGCCCGGGTCGATGAGCAGCTTGCCGACGGTATCGAGGCCCTGCTGTGAGCCATTGAGCGTGAGTACCTGCTCGCTGGGCACCGCCAGGCCGCGCCCGCGCATCAGGCTGGCAATGAAATCGCGTAAAGGGGCGTAGCCTTCGGTCGGGCCATATTGCAGCGCAGCAAGCGGTTTCTCGACTAACACGCGCTCGGCAGCTGCCATAATTTCCTCGCGCGGGAAGCAATCGGGCGAGGGCAGGCCGCCCGCGAACGAAATAATTTCGGGCTGCTCGGTAACTTTGAGCAAATCACGGATCGCCGAGCTGGTGATATTTTTCGCGCCAACCGACAATTGGCTCGTCCAGAGTGTGTTCATGGCAAGGGCTCCTGATAGTGCATGGGGTGCGCCGGTACTGGCGCGCGTGCAAGTATACCAGCACCAGCCCAAATCAACCAGCGACAATTCGCCCTATGCCAGGAAGACAATCTGCACAGCTCGCAAACCGATAGCAGCGCGGCGCGCGTGAGCTATGGTATACTGGCGTACCAGGCGATTCACTCCGATAGTACCGAAGCAAGCCCACCAATACGCGGGAAAGAAGAGCGCCATGACCGAGCTACTCTACCAGACCGATGCATATCTTCATGAGTTTGCTGCCCGCGTTATCGCCATAGAAGGCAATAGTGTCACACTCGACTGCACTGCGCTGTATGCCACGGGCGGCGGCCAGCCACACGACACCGGCACACTCAGCGCTGCCGATGGACGCAGCTGGCGCGTGACCGAAGTGCGCAAGGCGGGCGATAGCGTATGGCACACCCTCGCGGGCGATGACCCGCCCGCAATTGGCACTGACGTGCAGGGCGTGGTCGATTGGCCGCGCCGCTATAAGCTGATGCGCACGCACACCGCGCTGCACTTGCTATGCGGCGTGATCTGGCGCGACTACCACGCGGCGGTGACTGGCGGCAATATGGATACCGACGAAGGGCGGCTCGATTTTGAGCTGACGAATTTCTCGAACGAGCTAGCCCAGCAGATCGTCGCGAATGTCAACAACGAGATCGCGGCCGCGCGCCC
>JAFEAS010000135.1:2061-4730 GCA_018266315.1 Chloroflexi bacterium SZAS-1
ATCAACCTGTTACCCGAGGGCATTACGCAGGTTCGTACTGTCAATATCGTCGGGCTCGACTTGCAGGCAGATGGCGGCACGCACGTCGCTAACACGCGCGAAGTGGGCCGGGTTGTGTTGCTGAAAACGCGCAGCAAGGGTGCCAATAATAAGCGTATCGTCGTAGCAATTGAAGATGCAAGCTAAGGCATGGCCGAACGCCAGTGAGTGTAGGCGGCGCTCACCGCTACCGAACGGCACACGAAATTTCACTGCCAACAAGACAATGGAACAGGCACATCCATGGGCGTGTTGTTTGGGCTGGCGGCGGCATTCTGCTGGGGTGTTTCCGATTTTGTAGTGACGCGGGTGGCGCGCAGTCTCGGCGTGGTGCAGGCGTTCTTTTACGTACAGCTCTGTGGCATAGTGCTCACCAGCGCCTTGCTGCTGTACCAGCCGGGAGCACCGACACCTACACCCACTGCCTGGCTGCGTGCGCTCGTCATCAGCATATTCAACCTGGCAGGAACCCTGCTGCTCTACCGTTCCTTTGCCATTGGCACGCTGGCGCTGGTGTCACCAATTGCCTCGGGCTTTGCGGTTGTGAGCGCACTCCTGGCGCTGCTCGCCGGTGAACGACCGGCACTGCTAGCGCTTGTGGGGGCCGTGCTTTTAATCGGTGGCGTGATGGTGGTATCGCGCGGGCATGGCAGCGGGGGCACGGTAACCCTTGCGGGTGTACCCGAGGCATTGGGCGTAGCGCTGTGCTTTGGCATTGCATTTTGGGCAATCGATTATGTCACGCCAGCACTGGGGCTACTATGGCCGGTTCTCGTCATCCGCCTGGTCGAGTTTGTGAGCGCGATCGGGCTGCTGGCTTACCGCAACACGCGCCCGGCAACGCTTGATACGACCGGCTGGGTGCTCGTGTTTGCGGCGGCACTGCTCGATACGCTGGCATTTGTGGCATTCAACCTGGGCGTCAGCACGGCCTATACCACAATTGTCACTGCCCTGGCAGCGCTATTCAGCGCCGTGACTGTGGTGCTCGCCTGGGCGCTACTGCGCGAACGCCTGACGCTGGCGCAGTGGATTGGCGTAGCAGTTATTCTATGCGGCGTGCTGCTAGTCAGTCTATAAAAGGTTTTTCGCTTACCAAGTATGCGCTTGCCGCAGGCTAAAAACGTCCATCGCGTAGCTCATGTAAATAATACGAGCTACGCGGTCGCCCGCGTTTAAGGAATAGTGCCTGCGGCAGCAAGGTAGCAAACTGTTTTTGGTGTTCCGCGGTTGGCGCAAAGCGCCAACCGCGGAACACCATGATACAAACGTACCGCTCTGCCAAAGGCCAAAAGACCGACCGCGTAACGCGTGTAAATAAAAGGCAAAAGCAACCGTTCGCGCTACTGTTCCCGGTAACTCAGCATCATCAGCCTCAACACTGGTTCTGAAAGGCAACGCATCATGTCCGACATCAAAAACTCGGTGGAGCGCCAATTTAGCCCAGTGGCAACAAACTATGCCACCAGTGCAGTGCATGTATCTGGCCCCGATCTCACGGCGATGCTCGAGGCGGCCAGCCTACAGGGAAGCGAACGAGTACTTGATGCAGGCTGTGGTACCGGCCATACCGCGCTGGCGTTTGCCGCGCATGCCGCCGAGGTGGTTGGTGTCGATCTCACCGAGGCGATGCTCGCCCAGGGCCGCAAGCTAGCCCGCGACCGCAACCTGACCAATGTTTCCTTCAAGCGCGGCGATGTCGAGCACCTGGCCTTCCCCGACGCCGCATTCGATATTGTGACCTCGCGTTATAGCGCGCACCATTACCCGCACCCACTAGCCGCACTCCGCGAATTTGCGCGGGTGCTCAAGCCCGGCGGCATGCTGCTCCTCGTCGATGTGATGTCGCCCGACGAACCAGCCCCAGACACGTTTTTGAACGCGATTGAGCTGCTGCGCGACCCTTCTCATGTACGCGATCACCGAGTGGAAGAATGGGAGCGCCTGTTTGCCACCGCCGGGTTTGCCACTGAAACGCTCGGGCACTGGCCGCTACGCCTTGAATTCGAATCGTGGGTGGCGCGCATGAACACGCCATTCCTGGCAATCACCCAGATTCGCACCCTGATTGAGGGTGCACCACGCGAGGTGCGGGCTGCCCTGGCGCTCGACGAGGGCTACTCGTTTAGTGTGCCCACCGCGCTGCTGCGCGGGCGGCGCTAACGCAGATTGCTGCCTGAAGTATTGCGCCACTGTGAAATTCACGCTTGCGCCGCGCTACGCCTGGCCGCCAGCCATTCGCCGCGCAAGATGGCATAGATATGGGTATCGCGACGCGTGCCATCCACACCAAAGCGATCTTGGCGTAACGTTCCTTCGCGTACCAGGCCATTCTTCTCGGCTATGCGCGTGCTTGCCAGGTTGCGGGTATCGCAATGCCAGGTGAGCCGCTGCCAGGGCCAGGAGCTAAAGCCCCAGTCGAGCAGCGCCGCGAGCACGCGTGTGCCCATCCCTCGACCAGCCTGAACCGCGCTAATCCACATCCCAATCTGCGCATTCCCCGAATCAAGCGGCCCTTCGCGCAGGTGAAACCCCGAGCCGCCAGCTAGCTCATCGCCAAGCCAGATGCCAAGCGTAAAATCCTCGTTCAGCAGGTAGCGCCCGGACGCCGCGCGACAAATCGCCTCGGA
>JAFEAS010000136.1 GCA_018266315.1 Chloroflexi bacterium SZAS-1
AGCAGGTGCTGCGCCAGGTGCAGCTATTTCTGGCGGCGCGCCTGGCCGAACGAATGACACCGCTGCTGCCAGCAGCGCCGCCCGCCCCCGAGCTATACGAGCTAGCGCTGGCGCATAGCATTAGCACGCTGTTCGCGCTCATGGTTTGGTGGTTCGAGCGTGCGCAGCCTGCCTGCCCCGAGCAGATGCGTGAGCTATACCAATCGCTGGTGCTGCCGGGCTTGAGTGATCTGCTGGGTATCGAGCGGGCGCGCTTGGCGGACGTGTTGTGAGGAGGTTAGCTGCCCTTTGGTGTTTGAACAGTGCGCTTTTTCAATGCGCTGCTTGACTTTTGACAAGCTTGCCTTTATTATGCAAATGTAATTGGTTCAAATAATTTTGAATGAATATGACTGAATTAGCCCCCGCCATTTTTGCCCTGCTCGGCCACGATCTGCGCTGGCAAATCATACGCGCCTTGGCGCAGGGCGACTGCCGCATTGGCGACTTAGCCGGTGCACTGGGCCAGCCTGCCAACGTGCTTTCGTACCACATGGGGCAGCTGCGTGCCGCCGCGCTGGTGGCCGAGCGTCGCAGTGATGCGGATGGGCGTGATACCTACTACCGGCTCGATCTCGTTCGGCTGCGCGAGCTATACCAGGCGGCCGGGCAGGCATTGCACCCGGCGCTGATAGGCGCAGCTCAGGTTGAATCTGCGCTGCCGCAACCAGTGCGCGTGCTCTTCCTCTGCACGCACAACAGCGCACGCTCGCAAATGGCTGAAGCGCTGTTGCGTGTGCGGGGCGGCACCGCCTTTGACGCCTATAGTGCTGGCAGTGCGCCGAGCACCGTTCACCCCGCGACGCGGCGCGTCCTCGAAGCGGCGGGTATTGCCAGCGTAGCATTGCGGGCAAAGGACGTAGCCGAGTTTACGGGCCAACCATTTGACTACGTGATTACGGTATGCGATCGCATGCGCGAAGTGTGCCCAACCTTTTCTGGTGGGCCAACGCCGCTCCACTGGAGCATTGCCGACCCGGCTTTGGCGCACGGCGAGCCATTAGCGCAAGATCAGGCATTCGAACGCACATTCCGCGAACTGAATATGCGGATTGGCAATTTTATTCTGATAGTAAAACGGGAGCATTTCCATGAAACACCGCGTACTGATTCTGTGTACCGCGAACTCGGCCCGCTCACAGATGGCTGAAGGGTTGCTGCGCGCACTGGCTGGCGACCGTTTCGAGGTGTATAGCGCGGGCACACGCGCTACCCAGGTGAACCCATTTGCCATCGCAGCCATGCAGCAGCGTGGTATTGACATAAGCAACCAGCACTCGAAGGCGCTCACCGAATACCTGACGCAGCCGTTCGAGTATGTGATCACGGTGTGCGATAACGCCGCCGAGAACTGCCCAATCTTTCCCGGCCCGGCCGCGCGCATTCACTGGGGCTTCCCCGACCCCGCCGCAGTAGAGGGCAGCGACGCTGAGCGCCTGGCCGCGTTTGCGAGCGTGCGCGACGCGATTGAGGCGCAGCTACGCGCATGGCTGGCCGTAACTGTATAAAATAGCCCAAATGGGTGCCTTGACATATACGTTCGCCCTCGTATGATGTGACAATGTGGCGGTGTAGCCTGCCGCATCTGTACATTTCATCATTACCCGAAGAGGTGCGATCGTGCCATTGTTTGTTTCATCCCAGCCCGCACGACCTTTCACCCGCTGCGCCCTCTGGCTGCTGGCGGCGTTCGCGCTGCTGGCTGGCGTAGTTCCCTGGGCACACCTGGCAGCGGCGGCCAGCCCAACCACGCCCTATCCCATCCTGTTTGTCACGCAGGTGCCAGTGCGTGCCGACTTCACCACCATTGGTTCGGTATTCGGCAATCACCACGCCGATGTTCAATCGGCGACGCGCGGCGGCGACTTGTGGATTCGCTACCCCAACGGCACTCTGAAGAACCTGACTGCCGTCGCTGGCTATGGTAGTGCGGGCATGCAGGGTGCGAATGCGATTGCCGTGCGCGACCCCGATGTATACTGGGATGGCAGCAAGGCTGTTTTCAGCATGGTGGTGGGCGCGCCGACGCAGCAATACCAGGTCGCGACCTTCTACTGGCAGCTCTATGAGATTACCGGCCTGGGCCAGAACGATACGCCGGTGATTAGCAAGGTGCCGCGCCAGCCCGCGAATTTCAATAATGTCAGCCCAATCTATGGCACCGACGATCGCATCATTTTCACCAGCGACCGCCCGCGCAACGGGGCGGCGCACCTCTACCCGCAGCTCGATGAGTACGAGCTGGCACCTACCAACTCGGGGCTGTGGAGCCTCGACCCGGCTAGCGGCGACCTGCGCTTGTTAAATCAAGCGCCATCGGGCGATTTCACGCCGCTGATTGATAGCTTTGGCCGGGTATTATTTACGCAGTGGGATCACCTGCAGCGCGACCAGCAGGCCGACGCCGACGCAATGGGGACGGGCAATTATGGCACCTTCAACTATGCCGACGAATCGGCGGCAGCGGCGCGTCTGACAAGCCGAACCGAGGTGTTCCCCGAGCCGCGTAGCACCCGCACCGATTTGCTGGCCGGTACCAACCTGGCAGGCCATAGCTTCAACCATTTCTTCCCCTGGCAGATCAACGAGGACGGCACCGAATCTGAAGTGTTGAACCATTTGGGTCGCCACGAGCTGCATGGCTACATCCCCAGCGCGCTCACCGACGACCCGAACCTGGTGGAGTATTACGGCCAGTACAGTCGCTTCAACCCGAACCGCGCCGAAAACCTATTGCAGCTGGCCGAAGACCCGCAGCAGCCAGGCCGCTACTACGCGATCGATGCGCCCGAGTTTGGTACGCACGCTGCCGGGCAGGTCATCCGCTTCGATGCGCCGCCCAGCACCGATGCCGACCATATTGCGATTACCTATGTCACCCACCGCGACACCGCCAGCACCAGCGCTACCGCCAACCACTCGGGCCACTACCGCGACCCGCTGGTGCTAAGCGATGGCACCGTGATTGCTGTGCACACCGCCGAGATGGGCGAAGATGCCAAGAGCGGCGGCCCGCAGGCATCGTTGTACGATTTCAAGCTGAAGCCGCTGGTGCTGGGCGGCGCATACTGGGTGGCGGGCAGCTCGCTCACCGGCGGCATCAGTAAGTCGATTAGCTACTGGGATCCCGATACGTTGATCAATTATGCTGGCCCGTTGTGGGAAATGAGTCCGGTGGAAGTGCGCGCCCGCCCGCGCCCGCAGCACCCCGATAGCGCGCTGCCGCCGCCCGAGCAGGCCGTGTTTCAGCAGGTGGGGGTCGACCCGGCGGCGCTGCGCGCCTACCTGGCGCAGCGTAACCTTGCCCTGGTGGTGACGCGCAACGTCACGCGCCGCGACGACCTGGATAAGCAGCAGCCATTTAATTTGCGCATTGCAGGCGGCGGCGCACAAACCACTGGCGCGGCGGGCAAAATCTACGATGTCGCATTTGCGCAGTTTTTCCAGGCCGACCAGCTACGCGGCTGGACGGGCTGCTGTAGCAGTACGCCGCGCCCGGGGCGGCGCGTGTTGGCCCAGCCGATGCATGATTCAACCGCGCGGCTGCTGAATATCGCTTCGAATGGGCCAACGGGCAGTGTAGCGCTCGCCAGCGACGGCTCGCTGGCGGCATTTGTGCCTGCCCAGCGCGCAATGACCTGGCAGATCACCGATGCGACCGGCACTGGTGTGGTGCGCGAGCGCTACTGGTTAACCTTCCAACCTGGCGAGGTGCGTGTGTGTGCCACCTGCCACGGGCTAAGCCAGTTCGACCAGGCCGGGCACACGGCACCTACGACTTCGCCCGAAGCACTGCGCCAGCTGCTGAAATCGTGGAAACTGCTGATTGCGCCAGCAAACCAGCTCTTTGTTCCGATATCGCGCCGCTAAGCACATTACTGTAAATACTATTGTTTGTGATGAGTGTTCCTGCTCATCCTGTTTGCTGCGGTGACAGTGGTGATATATTTGCTGATTGCCGGGTTCCGCTTCAACCCGATCGGGCTGTTCGACAAGGTCGTCGAAATAGCCTGATTGCCCTGCTATTTATTGACACGAGTTACGCGGTCGCCCGCGTTTAAGGAATAGTGCCTGCGGCAGCAAGGTACCAAACTGTTTTTTGGTGTTCCGCGGTTGGCGCGAAGCGCCAACCGCGGAACACCATGAGACAAACGTACCGCTCTACCGAAGGAGAAAAATGCCTACTGCGTAACTCGTGTTAGTGAAGGGCGCCGCGCGATGGTCACAGAATAATACTTGTGGTTCTAGCCCCTACGCCACACAGCGTAGGGACAGTTTTATTGGCATTAGCGTTTTGCTGAATGCAGGGAAGGTACGGTTCGTTCAAGAAAACTATTCCAAATTATGGCGCACGCATCGCAATAAATACTACGCCAGCCGCCACAAACGCGATTAGTGCCAGCAGCCCAAAGACCGGTGGGTAGCTACCAAACCCGGCGCGCAAGGCACCCGCACCTACGGGCGCGAGCGCTCCAGCCAATGCCAGGGCCAGAGCCAGAGTTCCGCTGATGCTGGCATATGCCGCCACCCCATAGCGTTCGGCCAGCAGCGCAGGGCGTGCCAGGGTAGTTGCGCCGGTTGCCGCGCCGAACAACACCACAAATACCAGTACGCCAGCTGTACTTGGTGCCAACAGCAGTACAAGTAGCGCCACTCCCTGTAGCCCGAAGAGTAGCGCAGTTAGGACGCGGCGTGGGATTCGTGCATCTAGCGGGGCAAACAGCGCTCGCCCAGGTAGCTTCATTGCGCCAATCAGGCCGGTGGCCCAGGCTGCCGCCGCAGTGGTATGGCCGCGCGTAGTCAGGTAGGGAATGAGATGGATGGTGGTAGCCGTGGCTGCCAAGCTGGTGAGCGTAAAGGCCGCTACCAGCCACCAGAACGACGAGTTTCGCAGGGCCGTCCGCAATGAGGTGTTACGTTCGGGCTGTGCAGGCCCACGCCTGCTGTAAGTATCGCGAGGTTCGCCATCGGGTGCGAGGCCAATGTCGGTAGGGCGGCGGCGCAATACCAGGGCATGCGGCGCAACTGTGCCGACGCCAAGTGCCGCAGCGAGCAGCATCAGCGCGGTGCGCCAGCCGTAGTGGGTAAGTAAAGCGGCGCTTAATGGTACAAAGATGGTGCTGGCAAAGCCCGCCGCAAATGTTACTATTGCGAGCGCCTGCCCCCGCCGCCGTACAAACCAGGTGGTGATTACTGCAAAGGCAGGCTCGTAGAGCACTGCCGCCATGCACAGGCCCAATCCGGCCCAGATGGCATACAAGGTCGCCAACCGCTCCACATGGGCGAGCGCCAGCAGCAAAATCGCAGCTATACCTGAGCCTGCCGCCATGAGTTCGCGTGCGCCATGGCGGTCGATCCAATAGCCCACGGGCACAGCGGCTAGCCCTGCTACGAGGAGTGCGAGTGAAAACGCCCCCGTAACCTGCACTTGCGACCATCCCATCGTTGCGCCGATCGGCTGCTGAAACACCGCAAATGCGTAGTACAGTACGCCCCAGCTGATCGTCTCGGTCCATGCCAGGGTGCCAACAATGAACCAGCCGTAGTAGACAGCGGGTTTGGTGCTATATTCTGGTTGCATGTAATGAACTTTGTGGTGATGTAGCCTACCCAAGCTGCTGTAGTCAAAAGCGCCGCGTCGTACTGCAGAATACCGCGCCTTTATGACACCTAAGCCTATAGTCCGGCGTTGGCAGGACACAATTGTTGCTGATAGATCCTGCCAACACTCGTATAGTAGGTGTTAATTGCAGCAGCCCCCGGTTGGCGCTACATTGCTGCCCGTGCGCGCGATGCTGTGCGCGTTAGTTGCGCTGGCTAGTGGTAGCGGTGCACTCGTACTGATGGGGCTGGCAGTATCCTCGGTAGTGCAGCAATCGTCGCCACAGCAGCCCCCGGCGCGGTCGGCGACTGCTGCTTCGGGGGTAGCGCAGCAGCTGCGGCTGGTTTCGCTCAGTGCGAGTATTGGTTCAGCTGAGGCGCTACTCTTCTGGTGCGGCCCACCATTTCCGCAGCATGCCTCGGCCAGGGTATCGCTAAGACACACGCCCGTCTCGGGTAGCTCTAGCTCGACCTTTTGTGCGCCAGCCAGGTCGCCAGTGAGCGCGCAAGCGATTGAGCGTACTTGCTCGTAGCCAGTCAGCATCAGAAAGGTTGGCGCACGGCCATAGCTTTTCATACCCACAATATAGAAATCAGGCTCGGGTTGGCGCAGCTCGGCTTCGCTATGTGGGCGCACAGTACCACAGCTATGTAGGTTCGGGTCGATCAGGGGTGCCAGCGCCACCGGGCTTTCCACCGCCGGGTCGAGCGCCAGCCGTAGCTCGCTTAGCGGCGCGAGGTCGGGCCGAAAGCCAGTAGTCGCAATGATCTCGTCCACTGGTGGCAGCATACGCTGACCATCGCTCGCCACAATGCCGCGTTCCTCGCGCACGAGCTGCGCCAGCCGAAAGCCCGGTTCAATCCGCAAGATACCTACCTCGGCAAGCGACCGTACCCGCGCGCCCAGGTTCCCGCGCGCCGGGAGCAGATCGGCAGCCCCACCCCCGAACATCTGCCCGGGCGCAGCGCGCCGAATTGCCCAGACAATCTTTGTGCCTGGCACCTGCTCAGCAAGCTCGGCCAGGTCAAGCAGAGCATTAAAGGCCGAGTGCCCGCTGCCCACCACCAGCGTGCGCCGCCCGGTGTAGCGCGCCCGCTCAGTACCTAACACATCGGGAATACCATAGAAAATGTGCTCGCGCAACGCCCGCTCGCCGATCGCAGGCAGGCCGCTGGCCCCGAGCGGGTTGGGCGTGCTATACGTACCCGATGCGTCGATGACTGCCCGCGCCAGCAGTATCTCGTCGCCCGTGGGTGTAGCGAGCTGGATGAGAAAGGGCGCCTGCTCGCGTCCAGCGTTCTTCATTTTATCAATCCCTTGCCGGGTGATACCGAGTACGCGGTGGCCTAGGCGGATGTGTGGGGCCAAATGCGGCAGCGCTGCCAATGGTGCCAGGTAGCGCTCAACCAGCTCGCGCCCGGTTGGAATCTCGTCGGCGTTCGGCGCTTGCCAGCTCGCTGCGTCGAGCAGTGTGCGCGCGGCTGAGTCGATGTTATAACGCCATGGCGAGAAGATTCGCACATGGCCCCAGGCTAAAATGTTCGTGCCAACGGTTGGGCCAGCCTCAAGTACCACAGGCGTTTCGCCACGGGTGATCAGGTGGGCAGCGGCGGCCAAACCGACTGGCCCCGCACCAATAATTGCGATTGGAAGCTGCTCGGTGTTCATGGGGTTCTCCTTTATTATATTGATATACTTCGATATAATGGCGACAAAAGCTGGTTCTAGGCAACCTGACCTTAACCTATCACATATTTGCGTTAAGCAGGCGCTCGACAATCACAACGTCGCGCCACACATCGTCGAGCTGCCCGTGCTTTTCATAGATGCCAACTTCGCGGAATCCCAGGCGTTGCAGCAGTGTGCGGCTGGCGCTGTTTTCAACAAACACGCGCGACAGCAGCTTCCAGAAGCCTGCTGCTTCGGCAGCGGCAAGCAGACCATGCATCGCCGCCTGGCCAGCGCCGCGCCCGCGCCATGTGCGCGCCACGTACACCGAAAACTCGGCAATGCCAGCGTAGCATTCGCGCGGGCGGTAGGTTGAGGTTGCCGCAAACGCGACGATTGAGCCATTTGCGGTTTGTGTTACGACTACCGGGTGCTGGCCATCGAACCAGCTGCGAATATCTTCAACGGTGCGCAGCCGCGTCTCGAAGGTACCGACGCGATCGGCAATGCCCTGGTTGTAGATTGCTGCGATCGCGGGCGCATCGGCGGGGGTAGCGGCGCGGGTGATGTAGCCACCGGGCGCGAGGTGCAGCCGCAGCGCCTGGGCGCTGGCCGGGCAAGCGCTGGTAAATTCCACCGACTGCTGTACCGCTGAATGAACCTCATTCCGCCCGATTGGCGCAAAGCCAAGGCGCGTAAAGAACTCAGCCGCGCTGGTAGTAAGCAGATAGATTTCGCTGATGCCGTGCTGCCGCGCTTGCTCAAGCGCGCGGTGCACAAGCTTCTGCCCAAGCCCTTGCCTGCGCAGCCCGGACGCAACGGCCACTGAGCGCAGCAGCGCGGCTTGACCATAAACCTCAAGCGCGGCGCTGCCGACGACTTCGCCCTGCTGGCGCGCCACGAGTAGTGTCGCAGCGTGGTCGCGCAACCCTTCCAGCGGCAGCTCGTTTGCCGTAAGCAGCGCTTCTACCGCTGGCAGATCGCGGGGTGTGGCTGGTTCAATCAAAATATCCATCAGGTTACTCCATTACATCGAAGCTTGTCGATATAACGAATACAAAAAAGGCTAGATAGCGCCCTTCTAACGCAACGCCCTAGTCGGCGAATGCTTGTAATTGCCCATTCACCCGTGTATAGAGTGCACGCATGGCATCGCGCTGAACAAAATAGTATGCCCATAGCCCGTGTCGCTCGCAGTCGATCAGGCCAGCGGCGCGCAGTAGCTTAAGGTGGTGTGATACGGTGGGCTGTTTCACCGGCAATGCCGCCTCAAGGTCGCACACACACACCTGTCCAGGGTGCCGCGCCAGCATGTCGAGGATTTGCAGGCGAATTGGATGCGCCAGAATACTAAGGTCGTCGCTGAGGTGCTGCGCTTCCCCATCATTAAGATGGTCGTATTCCAGCCCATTACAACAGCGCATTCCGGGCTGGCGATCTTCGAGGTTCAGGCTGTTGGTCACATCGGTACTCATATCTACCATAGCTTGGCTACGTTTAAGCACAATCGTAGCGCTAGTTTCAGTTTTGGGCGCTGCTTCATTCGCACGCTGGGAATATAGCATATATATTGAAGCATGTCAATATGCTTTTGGGCGAATGTCTGGTTCTATACTTCGATGACGTAGAGCAGCGTGCGGGTGTGACGGTTGCGTGCATTGATAAAATCGCCTGCGTAGCCCATGCCCAATGCCTCGGCCACGCGCCGCGAGCCGTGGTGATTGTGCGGCATATTGGCGACAACCCGGGCAATAGCGGGGTGTGCGCGGGCAAATGTGAGCGCGGCGCGGGCGGCCTCAAGCGCATAGCCCTGCCGCCAGAATGGCGCGTGAATGATATAGCCCAGGTCGATCTCGTCGCGGCCATTAACCTGGGTGCGCATCAAGCCCACGTCGCCGATGTGCACGCCGGTTTCGCGCTTGCATACGGCCCAGCGCCCAAAGCCGTGCGCGGCGTAGCTTGCGAGCTGGCGCTCGATCCAGGCTTCGGTTTGTGCTGGGGTGAACGGCGCGGGCCAGAATTGCATTGTCACCGGATCGGATAGCAGTGTGTGCAGGGCGGCGTGGTCGCCGGGCTGGTACTCACGCAGCAGTAGACGTGCTGTTTCAATCGCAACGGGCATGCTTTCTCGCTTATTTCTGGCGGCGAATGGTCGTGGTAATTGCGGCGGCTTCGGCGATCAGCGGTGCCAGGGCTGCGCGGCTGGGTGTGTCTCCCGGGCGAAAGGTAACTGCGATAGAAATACTAGCCTGGAGTATAGCATAGCTATGCGCATGAGCGGCTCATACGACGGACGCAAAAATACATCGTTTGATGGAATATTGAGCGGAACGGGTGTGCCTGGTCATTCGTCTTCATTGCAGGTGCCGAACATTGGCTCGGCCCAACTGCGCATCGGGCTGCATTGCAGCTGATTGCGCCAATGTTTTGAAAAGGAATGACATGAATCGTTTACCTCGTATTGTGCGCTGGCTGCCAGTGTTGAGTCTGGGGTTCGTGATAAGTGCTTGTGGTGCCCAAACGGCTACCCCGGCACCTACCAGCGCACCGCTTCCTCCCGCAACCGCGCTGCCGACGGTAGCGCCTGCGCCTACCAGCGTGCCGCTACCCAACAGTGCTCCCGAACCAACCGCGCAGCCTGTGCCTGTGCCCGAGCTGTACTACATCGACCAGGGCAGCGTCTTTGCGCAGGCAATTGATGGCATGCCGCGCAAGGTTGCCAGCCTGAGTGGCACCGTGCTCGACGCCACGCTGGTAGGCGATACGCTGCTGGTGTTGCGCGATACAGGTCTTGAGCGCATTCACCTGCCCGATGGCGCTGCCAGCACAGTGCAGACATTTACGCCAGTGGCCGGGCCAGGCTCAAGCTTGCTGCTTATGCGCGACCAAACAATCTTCTATGCCGCCCATGTGGATGATGCACAGGCGGTGTTTGGGAAAACGCTGATTGGTTCCTATGATGTTGCGCGCGGCACCGCCACCACGCTACTCACCGCCGATGGCAGCGCCCGGCCCTTAGGGCTAACGCCGGATGGCGCAGGCTTATACCTGTTGCCGGTGGGTGGCGATCCATCGTTCGGCCAGGTACAGGTGATTGATGTACGTACTGGTGCGGTGCGCGCCGAGCTGGCGGTCGAGGGCGAGGGCATGCCCGTGGTGTCGCCCGACGGGCGACGGCTGGTGGTGCCTGCGCGCCGTTTCAGCGCCAGCGACCCGAATGCCGAACCTGCCAGCCTGCTCTACCTGTACGATTTAACGCAGCAGCCGGTGACGCGCCAGGAGATTGTGCCGCCGCAGGCACCCAGCGCAGCGAATTCGCTGTTCTGGTCGCCCGATAGTCGCGCATTCTACTTTGCGCTCGGCGCTGGGAATATCTATGAGCTTACGACATCGTATGGGCTGTGGGTGTACGATATTGCGTCGAGCAAAGCATCCAAGCTCGCGGATGTGGATGTGCTGAATACCTTCTTTGGCGGCCAAACGCACAGCGACGTAGCGTTATTACGCCGCACAATGACGCAGGAATCGCAGCTTATCGACCTGGCGACGGGGGCGGCTACGCCCTTCGCCATTGCGCCGAGCGCGCTGATTGCAGGCTGGCGTTAGCGTGCTGGTAGCGGGGGAGATGCGGGTGATGTGAGGTGGGTTGGGCGGCGGCGCGGGGTCGAGTGTCAGGTTAGGTTGAGCGCCGCCGCCACTCACCAATAAGTATGCTGGATGGGGGTGAACATCGCGTGAATAATTGCGCTTGCTGAGATAACGGGTTATTCAACCGGGTAGTGAGGTACGGGCAATGTCTTAGGGGGCGGCTGAGCCAACCCACTGCGCAAACAGTGGGCCGAGCGGCTGCCTGGCGGCGGCTTCGAAGGCGCGCTCAAGCGCTGCGGTTGTGCCGATGCCATAACGATTCTGCTGATAATACTGTCGTAGCGCGCTAAAAAATGCGTCATCGCCAATCTGCTCGCGCAGTGTGCGCAAGAAAACCGGGCCTTTGCCGTACACAGTGCGATAGTACACATTAAAGCTCGGGTAATTGGTAATTGCCCAGCCTACGGGCAAATCGCCATCGGCGTGGGCACCGTTGTAGCGGCGCACCACCTCGCGCTGCCAGTAGGCGCTAGCGGTGGCGGGCCCGGCCACATCCTCGGCATAGATAATGCCGCTGTATTGGGCTAGCGCCTCATCTAGCCAGGGCTGGCGATAAATATCGTTGCCAACAATGCCATACCACCACTGGTGTGCCACCTCGTGCGCGGCCACATAGCGCGTGCCTGGGCCAACCGCGCCGCCACTATAGAGCAAAATCAAGCCCGGGAATTCATCGCCGCCGTCGTACTCGTAGGGCAATAGCTGAATATCCAGCTCGGCATAGGGGTATGCGCCGAAGCGTGTGTCGAAATCGGCCAGCGCTGCGGCAGCCACACCCGCGATCTGGGCGGTGTCGAGCCGGGTGCCGCGCGCCGTATACACATGCACAGGCACGTTGCCTGCATTGGCGGTCGTGTGCGCAAATGTGCCAGCAGTAAGCGCGAACTCGCGCACTGGCCCGGTGCGCACTTCGTGTGTGGTTGTACCATCGGCGTGGGGCGTTGCCGCGATAGTGCTGCCGGTGGCGACGATGGTGAGGCTGCTAGGCGCGGTAATGCTGGCAGCATAGATCGCACTTTCGGCATACACATGGTCGGCGAAACGCGTGACATCGAGCCGCCACGCGCCGTTTTCGCGCACCGCCAGCATCGGGTAATACGAGGGGAGCGGCCAGCTGCCATCGCGCCAGGGCACCATACTGGCGGTGAAGCTGATCGCCAGGGTGGTAGCTGCGCCTGGCGCAAGCGGTTCCGGCAGTTGCAGCAGTACGGCAGTACGATGCGCCGTGTAGCGTGGCGCGATTGGCTGCCCGTTGGCTGCGGCACCAGTCACATCCATCTGCACATCGCCGCCTTTGCCGAATACATCGGTCGGAAAGTTGGGGTAGAGGCGCAGCGCAATATCGCTCAGCGGCGCATCAGCACGGTTAGTGTAGCGAATGTGCTCAGTGCCGGTGAGCACGCGGCTGGCGGGCATGAGCCAGATGTCAAGCGTATAGCGGGGTATATTCCCGGCCAGGGCGATGTCGCCGCCGAAGCCTGGGCGCATCGCTGGCACATAGTCGGCGTCTGGGTCGGGCGTGGGCGATGGCGTGACGGCAGGTTGTGCCGTCGGTGTGGCTGGCACAGTGGTAGCGGTTGGGGCGAACGTGGCGGTGGGCGGCGCGCTATTGGTGGGTGTAATTGTGGCTGGAATGGTAGTGGGTTGCAGAGTAGTGCTCGCGCAGCCCGCCAGCATGAAACACATTAGCACGCTCAGCATGCGGCGAATTGGTAATGGATTACCCATGGTCTTCCACCGTGCGCGGCACACGCGGCAGAATCGTTGCGACAACTTCGTAGCTGATGGTGCCGAGCCAGCCCGCTACCTCGTCGGCAGTAATCATGTCGTTGCCTTGCCGCCCGATCAGGGTTACCGTATCGCCGCGCCGCACGCCAGGAATATCGGTGACATCGAGCATGGCGTAATCCATGCAGATGCGGCCAACAATCGGGGCACGCTGGCCGCGCACCAGCACGTCGCGCCAGGGCGGCGCGCGGCGCAGGCCGTCGGCATAGCCCACCGGAATAGTTGCCAGCAGCGTGGGTCGCTCTGTGATATAGGTGCCGCCATAGGAGACTGGTGCGCCTGCGGGGAGTTCTTTCACCTGGGCTACTTCGGTGTGGAACGAAAGCGCCGGGCAGAAATCGGCGGGTAACGGTATGGTTGGCGCGGGTGCCAGCCCATAGCATGCAATGCCCGGGCGCACCATGTCGAGCCGGGCGGCAGG
>JAFEAS010000137.1:0-13379 GCA_018266315.1 Chloroflexi bacterium SZAS-1
TCACACTCGGCTGACCCTGCGCAGGAGTTTTTGACATAACTTGGTAGTCAGAGGGGTAAGAGTGCCTATGAAAAGGGCAGTCTACCATTGGCAGACTGCCCTTTTCATTGCAGATTTATAGTAATAACAGTTGCATCAGTCCACTGTCCGTTATTCGAGGCGCGTACCCAGACCTGAACATTTCCTGGCTTGAATTTACTATGTCCTAGAGTTCCCTCATATATACCATATTCATTATTTGACAAAGTTCCCTCATCACGTAAGTTCTCCCATATCATGACGCCATTTTGAAAGAAGCCCCAGAGATAAACTTGTTGGCTCGTGACAGGTGTAACCTTGAAAAGATATGAGCCTACATAGTCCAGAGTTTGACCGTCTACAGGGTAAACGAAAACAGGATTCGTTATTGTCTGCGGTCCAGAAAGAGCAAACGGTATATAAGCTTTTGTTTCATTTATTATGTAGAGACTCCAATATTGATCAATAAAACCATTAAAGTCATATATAGCGTCCCACCAATTACGCATTTCATGACCATGATATACTACCCCGTTATTATAGCCGGGCATATTTTGCATGTACCATTTATAAAAACCCATTTCGGTACAGCCCCATTGGCTACAGTTAGCATTTACGTAGGTTGTTTTACTATCATCAGGATTCCACGTTTCACAATTATTGACGCGAAACTGTGTTGCGTCATAAATATATGCATCAGTAGTGTTTGGTGGAGAGTGAGTATTACCACAAGAAGCCTTGTAATTTGGTAGCGATGCACGGCCGGCATACACCGAGAAGTCATCCCAGAACGTACTTCCGATGATATTAGAATCATTCGCCGGATACCCTAGATGCTCGGCAAAGAAGATTGCATTCTCAATCTGATGCATTCTATCGTGGATATTTGTTTCCACATCTCGGCCGTAATTAAAATTGTACATTACATATGAGTTGATACAGCGCGGCATCCTATATGTTTCAGGTATCTCCTCATCTCTTGGATAAGCATTGCTGACATCGCCATATTTACTCGACATTTTTGATTCATCCGGGACAATAACAGATGAGTGATATCCATATATCCATACTTCTTTGACACCATGCGTATCTACGTAATCACAGATATTGATACCACGCAAGATTTGACCGTAATTTGGGCGGTGTTCAGTTCCACCCAGCAAGTATCCGCGCGGCATTTTCTCGAAGTATTCCAGTTTTTGGTATGTTTGGTAAGTGAGATAGACTGGGGCATTAGCATCTTTATACCCGTGATAGCGAGTCGCATCAGCAAGAAATGGTTGACCTTGGTCAAGCATGTCCTGTACATGCTTTTGCATATCAGTAATCAGGTAATTTGAAATATCTGTTTCTGCGAAATCAAGGTAATTGGTATTCTGTGGATCTCGTGGATAGTATGCGAGTACAAGTACGGGTATATTTTTGGGAAGAGGAGCTGCGCGAACACCAGCACTTGCTGTATTTGAGGAAGTCGCCCCATAGAAAGAAGGCACAATAATGCCAAAAATCGAACACATCAAACCGATGAAACGACTATATTTCATGGAATCGTCTCCTCAATAAAGGCAGGGAGATCGTATATATGTTATTAGAATAAATCGAGGAATAGAGGGGAATGCGCAAGTCAATGCACACTGAGTATACTTTGAAAGTATACCACAAATAATCTAGCTCTGAAAATCAGAATATCACTTATACTCTTACCCCTGACTAACAGGTTGTGTCACGAGTTCATGCACAGGATCAGCCTAGCGATCCTTGTTCAGGTGGCTGTTGTGAACCCAAGCAGCTCCTTCAGCGCCAGGCCGGTGGCCTTGGTGAGCGGCTGGCGGTGCAGTGGCGAAAAAACCTTCTGGAAGCCACGACCCACGTAGCTCTTGGCCGCATCGTTCGCCACATCTTTGGCAAACTCTTCCATCACTGGCCGGAACACAAACACCGTGGCCTGGCCCACACCCCAGATCGCCAGCCAATCGAGCATAATTACTTCTCCAGCCGTACATCATCTATATAGCTAGCACGTGCGCAGTTGCGTTGTTCAGTAGCGTGCTGCGGCGCTTTTTGCCTGCGGCAGCAAGGTACTCAATACACTCTTTGTGTGCGGTTGTGCCGCGCGGAGCGCGGCACAACCGCACACAGATACAATAGATAGTACCGCTCTGCCGAAGGCTGAATGTGCCAACGGCGTAAGTTTTAATACAGTATACCTGAAGGCGCAAGACAAAAAGCAAAAGGCAAAAGGCAGAAGACAAAAGGCAGAAGGCAAAAGGCAAAACCTCCGTGCCTCTGTGCCTCAGCGGTGCATACTTTGCGGTCGTCAATCGGTGGCTTAATGCAAACGAGCAGATGTGCCTCAGTGGTGCATATTCAAAGCGAAAGGCAACATGGGCTATAATGGTAGCTGCCTGCCCACCCAACGCTGCGCGCCGCTGCCGCGCCCAGGTGTGAAAATGAACAAACAACCCATCCCGCCGCGCACACTCATGCTCGGCCTGCTGCTCTACCTGTGCTTCGTCTACATCCCCTTCATTGGCGCGCGCACATCACTGCTCGAAGACTTCGTCAAGGGAGATTCCTATTACTACCGCGCCATGATCATCTCGCTGCTGCACGATGGCGACCTGCTGCTGGCCAATAACATCGCTGTTGACCCGCTGGATGGGCAGCTGGCCTTGGGCACGCACGGCCTGGTGCCGAAGCACCCGGTAATTATGCCGCTGGTGTCGCTGCCCTTCTACGCGCTGCTCGGCAACGATGGCCTGCTGCTGTTCAATGTCCTGCAAACCATCATCCTGATGCTGCTGATCTTCCAGCTGAACCGGCTGTTTTGTAGCGATATACTGGCGCTCATCACCACCGGCATCTACGCCACCGCCACCCTATTTCTGGATTATGTCTACAACTACTCATCGGATATCTTCTCAACCGCGCTGGTGGTCGGCGGGCTGTATTGCGTGTTCAAACAGAAGGTCTATGTTGGTGCGGCGCTGTTAGGGCTAGCCGTATTCGCCAAAACGCCGAATATTCCGCTGGTTGGCGTCATTCTGGCCTACGCAGCGCTCGTCACATGGCGCACGCCCGGCGCGCGCGGCAATCGCCTGCGAACGATCGTAGTCATGACCGCAATCTTCCTGCTAATGCTCGTGCCCTTCGCTTACACCAACTACCTGCTGTTCGGCTCGCCGCTCACCACCGGCTACCAGCGCGCGGCAGTGGCGGGCGCGAACGGCCAGATCATCATCGACGACCATGTCAACAAGTTCAACCAGCCGTTCGTGCAGGGGATTAGCCAAACCCTGTTCGATGCGCATAACGGCATCCTGCCCACCAACCCAATTTTGCTGCTCGCCGCCGTGGGCCTGGCGGGCCTGAAAGCCAGCAAATACAAATCACAGCTGGCGCTGATTCTGCTGCTGTGTCTCATTCAGCTCGTGTTCTTCGCAACCTACGACGACTGGCGCGCCAGCCATTTCAGCAATCGCTTTCTCATGACCTTCGTGGCGCTTTCGTCGGTGTTTACTAGCGCCGCATTGGGCTACCTGTACGCGCGCCTGCAACTCGCAACGCAGCCTAATCCACCCACCGATACGAATACGGAATAAACCGAGGCCCGTTATGTGCTACACCAGCCACCGTTAGTCGCCTCCAACGTCGTGCATACGCCAATACCGAGGCATCATTCCGAGATTGCTATGCTCACTGCCGAAGAGGTTATCGCGCTGCTCCAGCTTGTCCCGCTGCCGATCGAAGGCGGCTTCTTCCGCCGCACCTACACCGCCGCCGATGCCGTACGCGCCGAGGCGCTGCCCGAGCGCTATGGCGGCGCGCGCAAATTGTGCAGCGCGATCTACTACCTGCTTGGGCCAAACGATTTCTCAGCGTTGCACCGCCTGCGCACCGACGAGATCTATCATTTCTACCTGGGCGACCCGGTTGAGCTGCTGATGCTCCACCTCGATGGCAGCCACAGCCTGCACACGCTCGGAACTGACCTGGCCGCCGGGCAGCAGGTACAGCTGGTGGTGCCGCGCGGCGTGTGGCAGGGCTCGCGCCTGCGGGCTGACGGCGGTGTTGCGCTGATGGGCACCACCATGGCCCCAGCCTACCAGCGGGAAGATTTCGAGCTTGGCGCGCGCGACGAGCTGGCCGCGCACTACCCGGCCTGCGCCGCGCTCATCGCCGCCCTGACCTACGACGAATAGTGCTGACTGCCAAACAGAAAGACCCTGCCATGGGCACACCTGCGATTCCTCCCACCAGCGCGCTGCTCGATTTCAGCGGGAAAGTCGTGCTCGTTACCGGCGCCAGCGGCGGCATTGGGCGCGGCATTGCGGCGCGCTTTGCGCAAGCGGGCGCGGCGGTGGCACTTCACTACTATCGCAATGCCGCGGCTGCAGATAATGTGGCGCAACAACTCAACGCCGCGGGCGGGCAGGCCGCCACTTTCGCCGCCGACCTGGGCGATGCGCAGGCGGTTGCGGCGCTGGTTGAGGCAGTGGTGGCGCGCTTCGGCAGGCTGGATGTGCTGGTGAACAACGCCGCCCGGCAAACGCTCGCGCCGCTGCTGGAAATGGCGATCAGCGAGTGGGACGCGATGCTTGCCGCCACGCTGCGCAGTGTGTTTCTGTGCACGCAGGCCGCCGCGCGCCAGATGATTGCGCAGGGCCAGGGCGGCGCGATTGTCAACATTACGTCAATCGAGGCCGAGCAGCCCGCGCCGTTGCACAGCCACTATAACGCGGCCAAGGCGGGCGTGCTGATGCACACGCGCGCGGCGGCGGGCGAGCTGGGCGCGCACGGCATCCGCGTGAATGCGGTTGCGCCGGGGCTGATCTGGCGCGCGGGCCTTGAGCACGACTGGACAGAAGGGGTAGCGCGCTGGCAGGCCACTGCGCCGCTGCAACGGCTGGGCCAGCCCGAAGATGTCGCCGATGCCTGCCTGTTTCTGGCATCGCCCGCCGCGCGCTGGATCACCGGCGCGAGCCTGCGCGTCGATGGCGGCGTGATGGCGACCAGGACTTTCTAACCTTTCGATAGCTACAACTCCCGAGCTAGAGATGCGGCTGCGCTTCCCTCGGCGTACCGCCAGCACCCGGCGGGCCATACGGCCCGCCGAGCCTTTTCCCCACAGCACCCACATCAGTAAAGAAATCACAATCAAGCACAGGCATGTGACAAAAGTCACATTCGGCGCGGCTGCTTCTTGCTAAGCTAAACTCATCCATAGGTATCATTTTAAGAATTTCGCTTGCCGTGTATGCGCCCGCGGCAGCAAGGTACTTTTCTTCTTGGTGATCGTTTCTGCTTCACGCCAACAATCACCAAGAAGCAGACAATGCGCAGCTAAGTGCAAGTCATATTTTTATTCAAAAGACATACCGATGTGGGCAAGCGAAAGGAGCTCTTCATGGGTACTATTCACCGGCGCTGGCCGATGATGCTCGGCGCGCTGCTCGCCGCCGCCGCCGTGCTGGCCGCATGCAGCACGGCGCCGCAATCGAACCAGGTGGTCGCCGTGCCCGGCGCGGAGCAAGCTGCGATCAACACCTACGTACCAGGCGGCAAACTCGACGAATATTATATGTTCTCGTCAGGCGGCCACTCGGGCCAGGTTTTTGTGTATGGCATTCCATCGATGCGCCGCCTGCGCACGCTGGACGTATTCAGCAGCGACCCCGCGACTGGCTACGGCTACAGCGACGAAAGCCGCGCCATGATGAATAACCTGACCTGGGGCGACACGCACCACCCGGCGCTCAGCGAAACCAATGGCGATTACGACGGACGCTGGCTGTTTATCAACGACAACGCCAACGCGCGCATCGCACGCATCAGTCTCAAAACCTTTCAGACTGAGCAGATTCTCGGCCCGATCGCGAATCTCTCGGGCCTGCACGGCGGGCCGTTCGTGACTCCCAATAGTGAGTACGTGTTTGGCTCGACACGCTTCTCGGTACCCGTGCCGAATCAGTACGTCCCGCTCGATCAATTCAAGGACAAATTCTTTGCCCCGGTCGCCGGTATCAAAGTCGACAAGACCAGCGGCGACATGAAATTGGCGTGGGAAATCTTACTGCCGCCGATAGACCTCGACCTGGCTGACTCGGGTAAGAAAGACAGCGAGGGTTGGGTGTTTTTCAGCTCGTACAATTCCGAAATGGCCCATGAGAACCTGGAAGTCAATGCCTCGCAGAATGACCGAGACTTTCTGGTGGCGCTGAACTGGAAGGCAGCCGAGGCAGCCGCGAACGCTAATAAGGGCGAGCAGCTCGGCGGCATCCAGGTGCTCGATCCGCGCAAGATTCCCGGGCTCGTGTACCTGACGCCGGTTGCCAAGAGTCCGCACGGCTGCGATGTCTCGCCCGACGGTAAGTACATCGTTGCCTCGGGCAAGCTGGCCTCGCAGACGACAGTCTACGAATTCGCGAAGATGAAGACCGCGATGGAGAAAAACGATACCGAGGCCACCTTCTGGGAGCTGCCGGTGCTGAAATATGAGGATGTGCGCGTCGCTGAGGTGCCAGTCGGCAATGGCCCGCTGCACACTCAATTCGACGACAAGGGCTTCGCCTACACCAGCCTGTTCGTCGACAGCGCGGTGGCTAAGTGGCGGCTCAGCCCACCCTGGGATGTAGTCGACACCGTGCCAGTGCAGTATAACGTGGGCCATATTGCCGCAGCCGAAGGCGATACCGAGCATCCGCAGGGCCACTGGCTGGTGGCGCTAAACAAGCTTTCAAAAGATCGCTACCTGTCAGTCGGGCCATCGAAGCCGGAAAGCCTGCAACTGATCGATATTTCGGGCGACAAGATGAAAGTTGTGTACGACGCGCCAGTCGACCTTGAGCCACACTACGCACAAATCATCAAAGCCGACAAGATTAAGGCCATTGACGTGTACCCGAAGGACGAAAAGCGACCGAACTCGGTTTGGACGCCCGAGCAGGCGCGTATCGAACGCAATGGTAAGGACGTGACGGTATACGCTATGGCCGTGCGCAGCCACTTCGTCCCCGAAAAGATCGAGGTAAACCAGGGCGACACCGTGACCGTCTATATGACCAACATCGAGCAGACGATCGATGAGTCACACGGCTTTGGCATCGATGAATACAACATCAACATGCAGATCGACCCTGGTGAGACCAAGACAGTCAAGTTCATTGCCGACAAGCCGGGCGTCTTCGCCTTCTACTGCACGAACTTCTGCTCGGCGCTGCACCAGGAAATGCAGGGGTATCTGCTCGTCAAGCCGCAGTAGCAACGATCGCTGGATTGCGGGAACCAGCCGCGCTAGCGCCTGGTTCCTGCACATATCGGAGGCCGCTATGGGTCGGTTTGGGATCGCGTTTGTGGTGCTCATCGCGCTGGTACTGAGCGGGTGTGGCGTGAGCGGCCAACGTCAAACACAGGGCGACCTGACTGTCACGCTGGCGACAAATCCGCCCACTCCGATCGTCGATCGCCCAACCACTTTTGAGTTGACATTGCAGCGTAACGGCAACCCGGTTGACAGTGCGTATGTGACGCTAATGCGCCAGATGCCTGGGATGCGCCACAACGACGAGGGACGGCTGGTAGCTGAGTCGCTGGGGAACGGCCGCTACACCGCGCAATCATCGTTTGCGATGGGCAGCCGCTGGAACGTGATTGTAGAGGTTGTGATTGCCGACGCGCCGCCGCAGGCGCTTACGTTCGCGATCGAAGTTGACCAGCCATAGCCGCACGGATAGTAAGGTCACATGTATGTTGAAGCAACTTTTATTCGAAGGCCAGCTTACGCCGCGAGCGCGATTGCTGGCCGCCGCGGCCGGCATTGCTATGCTCGTCGCGATTGCGCTGCCACTTTGGCAGATGACGATGATCTCGAACCAGTATCCCGAAGGCTTGCGGCTGTGGATTTACAGCTACAAGCTGACGGGCGACCTGCAGGAGATCAACACGCTCAATCACTATATTGGTATGCATCCGCTCGATGCCGAACATTTTTCCGAGCTACGTATTCTACCGTACAGCTTTGGGCTGGGTGGGCTGCTCTGCTTGCTGGCGGCTGCGCTACGCCGCCGCTGGATCACCACACTTGTGCTGGTGGGTGGTGCGCTTTCGGGCCTGGTTTCGATGGGCATCCTGCTATACGAGCTGTATAGCTATGGCCACGATCTCGACGCCAAAGCCGCGATCAAGATTCCGCCCTTCATGCCGCCGCCGATCGGCAGCAACCAACTGGCTAATTTTCATGTAACGAGCTTCTTCCATCTGGGATCGGCGCTGTTCCTGCTGGCAGTGCTGACTCTCCTCGTATCGCTGTGGATTAGCCGACCACGCTTGACCGACCGCATAGCGCCCAGCTCGGGCACGCATATGCCAGCCGCGCACTGACGACACGAACCTCGGATGGCGCGCCCGATGTGGTGATATACGATGTTCAGGCTTTTGCTGCTTCTAACCCTGGCCTTGCTGCTGCCCACGCCCGCAGCGGTCGTTCCGCGCCAGCGCGCCTTACGCGTTGGCACAGGCGGCGATTATGCCACGCTGGCCGAGGCTATCGCCGCCGCGCCGCCGGGCGCATCGCTCGAAGTGCTGGCTGGGGTACAGTCTGGACAGTGGACAATCAGCAGGCCGCTGGCGCTGATCGGCCAGCCCGGTGCAGTGCTCGACGGTGGTGGACAGGGGACGCTCCTGATGATCGCCGCAGCCGACGTTACGGTGTCGGGTTTGACCATCCGCAACAGCGGCCGCAGCCTGCTGAATGATGACGCGGCAATCAAAATTACCGCCAGCGGGGCGCGGATTATCGGAAACACAATTGAAGATATTCACCACGCGATTTATGTGCTCGATGGTGCCGCACACACGCTGATAAGCGGCAACCAGATTCGTGGGCGCGCCGAGCTGATGCAAGAGGATCGCGGCAACGCAATTCACCTGTGGAATGCGCCCGACACAGTCGTCGAGCAGAATCGGGTCGTGGGCGTGCGCGATGGCGTGTATGTTGGATTTGCGCCACGCAGTACCTTTCGCGCGAATATATTTTCGCAGTTGCGCTATGGCATTCACTTTATGTATGCCGATGATAATGTGTTTGAAGACAATACCTTTGAGCACAGCGAGGCGGGCGCCGCACTCATGTACTCGCGCCATATTACGTTGCGGCACAACGTATTTGCGTTTAGCCGCAGCAGCCGCGCTTATGGCTTGCTGTTGCAAGAGTGCGACAACGTGCGCGCCGAGAACAACCTACTCCTCGATATCAGCCGCGCCCTATTCGTGAATGTCACCCGTGATAGCCAGTTTACCGGCAACCTGTTCGCCGCGAATGACCTGGCGGTGCAAATCTATGCCGCATCGACCGGCAATAGCTTTAGCGGCAATGATTTCACCGGCAATATGCGCTTGCTCGAACTCGATCGGGCTGGTAACAATACCTGGGACGGCAACTACTGGGAGGAGTATCACGGGCTGGATATGGACGCTGACGGTTTTGGCGACGCGCCATTCAGCACGGGCGACCCGCTTGGGAGCCTGACAACCGACCACCCTCAGTTGAAGTTGTTTCGTTACAGCCCAGCCGCAGAGGCGCTAGAGGCTGGCGAGCGCGCCTTCCCAGTGCTCGATCTGCCAGCGATTGTGGATGCGCACCCGGCCATGCGCCCGGTGGCGCAGGCACGCGGCCAGCTGCCCCCGCTGCCCGAGCAGCCGCGCGGCACCGTTGCTCTGGTGCTAGTAGCGCTAGGGTACGGCCTGGTGGCGCTGGCGATTGTGCTCGGCGCGCGAACCAAGCGGAACCAGTGGAGCGCTGATCCGGAAGCGGCGCGGCCACGTAGCGAGCAGGCCGGAAGAACCGAATTCGATGGAGGCCCGCAGTGATTGCGTTCGACCATATTCACAAGCGCTACGGCTCCACCGTCGCCATCCACGATCTGTCGCTCACGGTTGAGCCGGGCGAAACCCTCGCGCTGGTGGGGCCGAACGGTGCCGGAAAGACCACGCTGATCCGCATGCTGCTTGGCCTGGTGCGACCGAGCGCGGGCAGCGCGCGGGTGGGCGGGCACGATGTTCAGCGCGATGGTATTGCGGCCCGCAGCCAGATCGGCTACCTGCCGCAGCGCGCCGTGCTCTATGCCAATCTGACGGTTGGTGAAAACCTGGGGTTTCTGGGCCAGCTTCGTGGTGTCGCGTCGGCGCGGGTAGCTGATACGATCGCGCTGCTGCGGCTGGGTGAGCTTGCCAATCGGCCAGTGCGTGAGCTATCGGGCGGGACACTACAGCGCCTGGGTCTTGCACAGGCACTGCTGGCTGACCCACCCGTGCTCGTGCTCGATGAGCCAACTATCAGCCTCGATCCCCTCAGCGTTGCGACGTTCAAGACACTGCTGCGCCAGCTGCGTGCAGCCGGTAAAACGGTGCTGCTGTCGTCGCACATTCTGGGTGACGTGCAAGAGCTAGCTGATCGGGTGGCAATTCTCGACCACGGCCGCCTGATCGCGCTTGACAGCGTGGGCGGCCTGGCGCGGCGCTGTGCGCTGCCCGAGCGAATACGGGTTGACCTGGGCGCGGTTGATGGTGGCGAGGCGACCCTGGCCCGCAAGGCCGGGGCCGCCAGCGCCGCGTTACAGGGGTCGACGCTCGAAATTACGGTGGCACGCGAACACAAGCTCGCCGTGATGCGCGCACTGCTCAATAGCGGCGCAGCAGTGACCGATATTCAGGGCCAGCCGCCAACGCTGGAAGATATCTTTACTCAGCTAATTAGCGCAGAAGCGTAGTTGTACAAGGCCCAAGTGCGAGATACAAGAAGCATTATGAAACAATTTCAGCCAGTGCTGGCAATCGCGCGGCGCGAGCTGGCCGAGGCAATTCGCAGCCGCTGGGTGGTGCTGACGGGCGCGCTGTTTGGTGTACTGGCGCTAGCGCTTTCAGTGGTGGGCATGCGCAGCGTTGGCGCGGCTGGCTTTGGTGGGTTCAGCCGCACTGCGATCGGCCTGCTGAATCTGGTGCTGTACTTTGTACCACTGCTCGCGCTGCTGCTGGCGATCAATAGCCTGGCCGCCGAGCGTGAAGAAGGCCCGCTTGAGGTGCTGCTGGCCCAGCCGATCGCGCGGCGCACTGTAGTGTACGGCAAGTTTGCTGGCCTCGCAGCCGCGCTGATCGCCGCACTGTGCGGCGGGTTCAGCGTGGCAGGGCTAGCGATTGGGCTACTCAGCGCGGCAGCTGATGTCGACGGCTACACGCTGCTGGTGCTGCGCTCGGTCGCGCTGGGGCTGGCCTTTCTGAGCCTGGGACTGTGGATTGCCAGCGCAGCACGCAACCGCCTCCGCGCGCTGACGTGGGGGCTGCTGCTCTGGTTCGCTACGGTGCTGCTGTACGACCTGCTGATCCTCGGGCTGACCGCACTGCTTGGCGGTTCGCTCTTACGTGCGGCGCTTGGCGTGCTGCTGGCAGCCAACCCGGTTGATCTGGTACGTGTCAGCACCTTGATTCATCTCGGCGGGGCCGACTCGTTCGGCCTGACCGCCCAGGCATTGATTGGATTTTTGCGCGGCGCAGGCGGCTCGGCTGTGCTGGCGGCGCTGCTGGCTGCCTGGATTGTTCTGCCGCTGCTTGGTGCCGCCCACACCTTTGCACGGCGCGACTTTGCAGCCTAGCTGCTGCCGCTTATTAGGAAGTTTCGCTCAAACCCTATCGTAATCGATTTGAAGGAGGAGCTACAGCTATGCCCATGCAACTTTCACCACGCTTCGCAAGCGCCTGCCTGCTGGTCGCAATGCTCGCTATTCTGCTAGCAGCGTGCGGCGGTGCGGGCGGCCAGCCTGCTGCGCCAACCGTTATGCCTACCGCTGCCCCAACTGGCGACCCGGCCCGTGGCGAGCAGATTTTCACTACGAGCGATTGCAAGGCCTGTCATATGGTCACCGACCAGAAACTGGTTGGGCCAGGACTGAAGGGCGTGATGGACGGAAAGGGCCAATATGGCGATAAGCTGCCGAATGGCAAGCCGCTCAACGACAAAAATACTGCTGAATGGATCAAGGTTGGCGGCGTCGGCAAGCTCGGCCAGATGCCCAGTCACCCGGATATGACGCCTGAGCAGCTAGCTGATTTGGTGGCCTACCTGCACACACTGAAATGAACGCGATTTCGCCGCGCCGCTCACATGCTCTGGTCGGCGCGATTGCGGTGCTCGCGCTACTTCTGGCCAGTTGTGATACCAGCGCAGGCCCGCTTCGCCAGGGTGACCATGTGCCGACGCTGACGATTACCACTCGTACTGGCGCAAGTGCAGAGATTGTGCCTGCTGGCGACCACGCACTGTGGCTGGTGTTTTGGGCAAGCTGGTGCTATCCCTGCCGCGCCGAGTGGCCGGGGCTGAACAAGGCGCAGCAGGAACAAGCTGCGATGCAGGTGCGCCTGGTGGCAATCAGCGTCGACGAGCAGGCTAGCACGTTGGAACAATTTCTGGCGGCGCACCCAGCCAACTTCGAGGTTGTGCGCGACCCGGAGGGCCAGATAGCCAAGCGCTTTGGCGTAATGGGCTTCCCGACCCATGTGCTGATCGATGAGGCAGGCGTAGTGCGCGCGATTGTACGCGGGCCGCTCGATGGTGCGCGCGCCCGGGCATTGCTGCAGCCTGGCACTGCCACAGCGCCAGAGGAGTAACGCTATCAGGCTAGTGCTTCCTAGGAGCGCGGCGGTGCGGCCCCGTTAATCTGCATATGTAGGCCTTTCGCTTACTCAAGCAAATTCTTCCTGTTTCTGGTGATTTTTGCGCGGAGCGCAAAAATCACCAGGAAGAAAAAAGTACCGTGTTGCCGCAGGCACATAAACCAGAAAGCGAAAGTCCTAATATGTTGACTCGACCGTCGCGCCAGGCAATTTTGACGGCTGGCGTGCCACGCTGGGAGGTGTAGGCGCGGCATCGCAGGTGAAGCTGACCTGGCAGCCACCTCAATTCTAATACAAATCTAATTACCCGATTACACAATTACATACTTTCATGCTATACTAGCCATGTCGACGGACAAACAGAAAGTGAGGCACGATATGGCGACGAAATGGGAGTATAAGGTTGTGTATGTAGCGGGCTGGAAGCGCGTTTCGATTGAGGGTGAGGAGACCTACCCCGAGGAGGGCGAGCGCACCAGTGGGTTCGCGCGGCGCTTTCTCAACGGCATGGGTGCCGATGGCTGGGAACTGACGGCTATTCAGCATACCGCGCCCGGGCAGGCGTACTACACCTTCAAGCGCGCGCTGGCCGAAGGCGCCGAGCCAGACCTGACGGTGGCGCGTAATGGTATTGTGCGCGAGCAGCCCCGTAGCGGCGATGCCGCCGGTAGTGGCCCACAGGCGGTTGCGCTGTAGGC
>JAFEAS010000137.1:13565-22048 GCA_018266315.1 Chloroflexi bacterium SZAS-1
ACCGTGCCTATTTTAATGCCCGCTCAAGCAGTACGTAATTCGACCAGCCCCAGGCGCGCTAAAAGCTGGAAGTACGCCAGCAGCCCGGCTGGATCGCACACATCGGTCTCTAGCTCAGTCAGCCTCAGGATGTCGCCCAGGTTCCGCAATCCATCGGCCCAATAGAGCGCAACATCGGCGGGTAGATCCATAAACTCCCCATGTTTACGTACCATTGCTTTGGCATCAGCGCGCTCGTCGGCGGGCAGGTGGCGCAGGTAGGGCTGTAAACTGATGGGGCCGCGATAGCGCCGCGCCGGTATGAGCTTGGCAGCTTCCTCGGGTAGCGTCTCTTGCTCGGGTACACGCCAATCGTCGAGCACATCGCGCGCGCGTGCCCAGGCCGCATCGGCGAGTGTGGTGGCCTGCGTTTGCCAGGGGTGCGGATCGAAGCCTGGGTCGAGGCGGCGCAGACTTTCGAGCGCTGCCTGTTGCCGTTCGCGCCGAAACGCGACGCGCGCCGCCCAATCGGGGCCTTCGGGCGCGCTGCCGCCCAGCGCGGCGCTGGTTGCGCTTTGTAGCTTGCGCGCCAGCCGTACCTCGAAACGATAATTCATCTCGCGCGCCAGCCAGGCAACTTCGCGCGGCCCGGCACTAGCGACAAAATACGCATAGGTTGCGGCCAGCGCTGCGGCGCGCCAGAGTGAGCGCGGGTCAACCCGGTCGAGGGTATCGGCGGTGGTGTGGTAGAAGCGATCGGGCCACTGAATGAGCATTGGCGCGGCCACCCCCACCGACGGATCACCAAAAATATAGTGATCGCTGCCATTCGAGAACGGCACCACGGCATGGCGAAACAGCGGGAATTCGCCCTGGCCGTTGAAGGTATGCGCCTGGCCGAAATAGCCCTCACGCAGCGCTTCGAGTAATGGCGCTACAAAACTGGGCATCGCGTCGGAGGTGCGAATGAGCAACCATGAGCTGCCGGTTTGCTCCTGATCCTCGCCGACCATATCGAGGTTCAGCCCCGCCACCATGCGCGGAAGCTCGGCTTCGTGCGCTGCCAGGTAGGCGTAGGTGCCGGTCATTTCAGGCATCCACAGGAAGCGAATGGTGCGCTTGGGCTGCGGCAAGACGCCGCGCGCAATAAGCGCGTGTAATGCGCGCGCCGCCTCCATTGCGGCGGCGGCGCCGCTGGCATTATCGTTAGCGAAAGGCGCAGGGTGGCACAAATGTGCCGTGACCACGACTTCTTCATCGCTTGTGCCGGGGATATGTGCCGACACTGTTTCAAGCGTGCCGTCGGCGAAATGACTGCGCACCAGTGCACGGGTACGCACGGGTTCGCCGCGGGCGGTGCGCCGCGCCACCAGGCGGCGTAGCTCGGCACCGGCGCGCGGGCTGAGCACAAAGCCAAAAGCGCGGGTTTCGCCGCCCCACCACCACCACGAAGCGTATTGAATATCGTCCTGGAGATCGCCGGGCGGGCATACCTCGGGCACGCTGCGCATACCATCGAAAATAAGCCCGGCTGCGCCAAATTGCTCGATCGCAACCGGATGGACTGACATCGGCATCATGCGCGTCAGCACGAGCTTGCCGCGAACATCGAGCCCGGCATAGTGCTCGGGGCGGTCGCCGCCCTCAACTACTACAACCTCAAATTCGCCATCGGCGGGCGCGCTTCGAGGCATCAGCGACAGCGGTACCGCCCGGTAATCGGCCAGGCGGCGCTGCGTGCCATCCGGCTCGATCAGGTGCAGGGTTGCCTCGTCGCACCACCATTCCTGAAACATTGGCTCGGCCCAGGCATAGACCCCTTCGCGTGCGGGAAAACGCTCGATCGTGCTGGCGAGGCCGTAGCCGCGTAACGTTGCGTCGACCCATTCGGCAGCGGCGCGATACATCGGGCTGGCCTGGATGCGATGCCATTGGCTGATCTGCGCGACCAGATTTTTTGCAGCATCACCAGAAACTTCGTTATTAAGTAGTTTGAGCAGTGCGTGGTACATTGCGGTTTTCCTTATTATTTGTGCGCGCAGCCAATTGCACGCGACCAGGCGCGATTATGATACCATATGGCTTACTCACCGCAGCGGAGAAGCATTTCATGACTGTTACAGCATTACAGAGCCTACCCTTGCCGCCGGGTAGTCGCGGGTTTCCAATTCTGGGCGAAACCGGCGATTGGGCGCGCGACCCACTGAAATTCGCCCACGATCGTTCGGCACGCTACGGGCACATCTGGCGCACACACCTGATGGGGCGGCCGACGATTGTTATGCTTGGCCCCGAGGCAAACCGATTTATCCTTGGCACGCACATGCACCTGTTTTCCTCGCGCCTGGGATGGAGCAAAACGATCACATCGCTGATTGGCGATGGGCTTTCACTCCTCGATGGGGCTACGCATCGCCGCCATCGCGCTATGATTATGCCAGCTCTGCATGGCGCGGCGCTGGGCCAGTACTTTGACGAAATGTATGCACAGGTGCGGGCGCACGCGGCACGCTGGCTCGCTGCTGGCGAGCTGACGATGTTTCGCGCATTTAAGCACCTGAGCTTCGATATTGCGACGCGCCTGATGCTTGGCCCGCAAAGCCAGCCCGAAGCGGCCGAATGTTTCAGGCTGTTTCACACCTTCACACGCGGGCTGTTTGCCCCGCCAGCCTGGAAGCTCCCCTGGCTGCCCTATGGGAAAGCCTGGGAGGCAGGGCAGCGCCTGCGCCCCATGCTCCGGCGGATTGTGGGTGAACATCGGCGCACGGCGCTGCCTGGTACCATCCTGAGCATGCTGATAGCGGCGCACGATGAAGATGGGCAGGGCTTCAGCGATGACGAGCTGATTGACGAGCTGCTGGTGCTGCTCTGGGCCGGCCACGATACGATTACCTCGCTGCTCACCTGGGTTGTGTACGAGCTGGCCCGCGATCCGGCAATCGCTGGCCCGGTGCTCGCCGAGCAGCACGCCCTGGGCGATACGCTGACCCCTGCCGATGTGCGGCGGATGCCTGTGCTCGACCGGGTGTTGCGCGAAGCTGAACGGCTGCATCCGCCCGCGCCTGGTGGGTTTCGCGCAGTTATCGAGGAATTCGAATATAGTGGGTATCGCATCCCGGTGGGCTGGAATGTCATGTATTCGAGCGTGTTTACCCACACCATGCCCGATCTGTGGAATGAGCCCGGGCGCTTCAACCCTGAGCGCTTTGCCGCGCCCCAAAACGAAGGGCGCCAGCCATTTTGCCTGGTGGGTTTTGGCGGTGGGCCGCGCGTGTGCGTTGGGCTGGCCTTTGCCCAGATGCAAATGCGCATTGTTATGGCCCACCTGCTGCGCACCCTGCGCTTCGAGCTGCTGCCGAATCAGCGCTTCGACCCGGTGGCAGTGCCAACCCGTATGCCGCGTGATGGCCTGCGGGTGCGCGTGCGGCCAGCATAAGTGCTATTGCAGCCAACTTGCGCAATCGGCAACACTATGCTATAATCCCCCGCGTTGCGACGGTATGGGCCGACGTGGCGATTAACAAGCGAAGGCCCCATCGTCTAGCGGCCTAGGACGACACCCTCTCAAGGTGTAGATCGTGGGTTCGAATCCCACTGGGGTCACCACAGTGTGGGCTCGTGGTGTAGCGGCCTAACATGGAGCCCTGTCAAGGCTCAGATCGCGGGTTCGAATCCCGTCGAGCCCGCCACACCTGTGGAAACAAACGCGACACGCAATTTTGCGTGTCGCGTTTGTGTTGGCTGCACTTGCCCCACAATCGGGCGCTCTACCGCGCTCAGGCGGGTACCGACTCGTGGAACTGGCGGCGATACAGCTCGGCATACGCTCCACCGCGCGCCAGTAACTCATCGTGTGTACCGCGCTCAACGATCTGCCCCGCCTGCATCACCAATACCTGGTCGGCATCGCGGATCGTGCTCAGGCGGTGCGCAATCACAAAGCTGGTACGCCCTTTAAGTAAGCTCTTAAGCGCATTCTGGATCAGCAGCTCACTGCGCGTATCGACGCTACTGGTCGCTTCGTCGAGAATGAGAATGCGCGGGTTCGCGAGAATAGCGCGGGCAATACCCAGCAGCTGGCGCTGGCCCTGGCTTAGCGTGCCGCCGCGTTCGCCCAGCGGGGTGGCATAGCCCTGGGGCAGGCGCGTAATAAAATCGTGGGCGTAGGCCGCGCGCGCCGCCGCTTCTACCTCGGCGTCAGTCGCATCGAGCCGACCATAGCGGATATTTTCGGCAATGGTGCCTGCAAACAGAAAACTATCTTGTAGCACCACACCCATCTGCGCCCGCAGGCTAGCGCGCGTGACCGAGCGTATATCAATCCCATCGATCAGCACTGCACCCGCATCCACATCATAAAAGCGGCCAAGCATATTCACCAGCGTGGTTTTGCCCGCGCCGGTTGGGCCGACAATCGCCACCGTTTCACCTGGCTCGGCGACCAGTGAAACATCATTGAGCGTAAGCGTTTGGGTGCTACCCTCGCTTCCAGGGCGGGCACCATAGCTAAACGACACATGGTCGAACACAACCTGCCCGGCGATCGGCGGCATGGGTTTCGCGCCCGGTGCATCGGTCAGGTCTGGCGGGGTATCGAGCAGCTCGAAGATACGCTCAGCGGCGGCGAGTGACGCCTGGGCCGTGGTATAAAAGGCCGAAATCGACTGGATCGGCTGGAAGAATCGCTGGACATACGTTAAGAACGCAATCACCACGCCAATGCTGATGGTGCCGCCGAGCGCTAGGTAGCCGCCATATCCCGCCACAATCGCGGTTGCCACGGAAGAAAGAACATCGATTGCGGGCGTAAACGCCGATGTAATTGCGGTAGCATTTACGTTTGCATCGCGGTTGGCGGCATTGCGCTGCGCAAAGCGCTGCTGATTCACGCCCGTGCGATTAAATGCCTGGGCGATCTTTACCCCTGCAATCTCTTCCTGAATATCGGACGATACATCGCCGAGCGATTCGCGCGCGCGCCGGAAAGCCCGCCGCGACAAGCGCGCAAACAGGCGCGTGAGCAGCAGCATTGCCGGGATAACGATAAAGCTTGCCAGCGCCAGCCGCCAATCGAGCGCAAGCATCGCGATCAGGATGCCAGCTAACCCGAACACGCTGCCCAGTACCTGGATCAGGCCCTGACTGAAGAGCTGGTTTAACACATCGGTATCATTCACCAGGCGCGACATAAGATCGCCAGCCGGCTGCCGATCGAAAAAGCGCAACGACAGGCGCTGCACCGTGCTAAAAATCTCAACGCGCAGCCGTGCCAGCGTGCGCTGGCCGATCGCACCGATCGCGACAAACTGTGCGCGCGAAGCGATAGCCCCAACGACATACACCGCCAGTAGCAGCAGCATCGTTTGGTCGAGCGCCGCGCCGTTGCCCGCGCCAATCGCGCCATCGATCGCTCGGCCAATCAGGTATGGGCCAAGTGCCTGGGATGCCGCGCTTATAAGCACTAACACCAGCACAAATAGTAGCTCTCTGCGAAAGGGTTTAAGGTAGCCAAGCAAACGCCGCAGCACAACGCTACTATTGGCTGCGCGCTCTTGCGGGGCATTGGCAATAGCCTGAATTCCGCCGTGCATCATATGAATATTCTTCCTTAGCGCAACCAGGCATGTGCCGAAGATGCCTGGGCTTTGTTAATGGCGTTAGTTAATGGGTTTGAATGCGTACAATCGGGATGACCCGGCTAGTACGCTGCTCGTAGCCTGCGAACCCTGAGTTTGTGGCAACTACCTGCTGCCATAAGCGTGCGCGCTCTTCGGGGTTAACCGTGCTCGCTACGCCGCTGAATGTGCGCCCGTGATCCTCGACAGTGACACGCGGGTTAGCCGTGAGGTTCGCATACCAGGCCGGGTTCTTCGCGCTACCGCCCGCCGACGCGATGACGATATAGTCGCCGCGATCTTTCATATGGAAGAGCGGGCGTGTGCGTGACTGGCCGCTTTTCTTGCCAGTCGTGGTGAGCAAAATAATATTTCTGCCGCCCAGCCGCCCACCGGTGAGCCGGTAGAGCGTTACGTGCAGCCATAGAACGAGCTTAAAAACCATAACTACCTCTGTCTTATGCAAATGTGCTATGCAAATACTAGCTCGGCTTCATCCTGGTGCTGGCCGCCAAACTGTGAGTCGATAATTTCGCCGTATAGCGCGCTGGTACGTAGCAGCTCGTCGTGTGTGCCCTGGGCCGCAATCGTTCCCGCATCGAGCAACAGGATTAAGTCGGCATCGCGTACCGTGCTGATACGCTGGGCGATGACAAAACTGGTGCGCCCGTGCATCAGCTCTTGCAGCGCTTGCTGAATTTGAAACTCGGTCTCGGCATCGACTGCCGAGGTGCTGTCATCCAGGATCAGGATGCGCGGGTTGCGTAACAGGGCACGCGCAATCGCAATGCGCTGCTTCTGCCCGCCCGAAAGGCCCACGCCGCGCTCGCCCACAATTGTGGCATAGCCCTCGGTAAAGCCAGTAATGAACTCGTGCGCCTGGGCCGCGCGGGCGGCTGCCTCAACATCGGCGTCGCTAGCATCAGGCCGGCCATAGGCAATGTTATCGCGGATGGTGCCGCTGAAGAGCGTGGTATCTTGCAGCACAATGCCAATCTGGTCGCGTAGGCTTTCCAGCGTTACATCGCGGATGTCGCTACCGTCGATGGTTACGCGGCCAGTTGTGACATCGTAGAAGCGCGGAATGAGGTTGATAATTGTGCTCTTACCGCTCCCAGTGATGCCCATAATTGCCACGGTCTGGCCTGGCTCGGCCACAAACGACACATGATCAAGCACATTACGCTCGCCGCCTGCGTAGCGGAACGACACACCCTCGAAGGCCACGCGCCCACGCACCGCTGTGAGTGGCTGCGCGCCGGGCCGATCGTGTACTTCACTCTGGGCATCGAGCACCTCGAAGATGCGCTCGGCACTTACACCTGCACGCGAAATCTGGGCGATGATCATCCCAAGCATCATGATGGGCATAATTAACAGCGATAGGTAGGTGTTAAACGCAACCAGCTCGCCCAGGCTGAGCGTGCGGTCAATGACCTGGTGACCGCCAAACCAGATTACCGCAAGCGTGCCCAGGTTTGAGATGAAGAAGATCATCGGGAAACTCGAAGCCAGGCCGCGAATAGTTTGCAAATTGGCATCCAACAGCTCACCATTGAGCTTGGTGTAACGTTCCGCTTCGTAAGGCTCGCGGGCAAACGCCTGCACCACCCGAATTCCCGCCAGATTTTCCTGAAGCACCGTGTTCAGCGCGCCCAGTTTCTTCTGTACCTGGCTGAACATAGGCCGCACAATACGCATAAAGCGCGCAATCACTGCGGCCATCGCTGGCACTGTAAGTAGAGTAATCAGTGCCAGCTTCCAATTGGTGCTGAACAGCGCTGCCAGGCTGCCTACGAGCAGCGCCAATGCGCTGACGACCTGGAGCATGCCACCGCTAATAAAGGTTCGTACCTGCTCAACATCGCTGGTAATGCGTGTCATAAGCTGCCCAGTCTGGGCCTGGTCGTGATACGAAAAGCTCAGGTTTTCGAGCTTGCTGAAGAGCGCATTGCGCAGCTCGTAGGCCACGGATTGGGCGGCTTTCTCCGACCAATAGCCCTGTGTAAAGCTAAAGAGCGCGCGCACAAGCGCTACGCCAATCAGCAGCAGGCTGGCCCATAGGAGCGTTGCGCGGTCGCCCTGGCTAATGCCCTGATCGAGAATCAGGCGTAATACCTGCGGGCTAACCAGGCTCGATGCCGTAACCAGCAGTAGGCTGATCAGGGCACCAAACGCAATCAGCCAGTAGGGTTTTAAGTAGATGAATACGCGTTGTAATGATTTCATTGGCTCACTCAGTCACAGAAGGTTGGGAATGCGGCACACAATCGGTGGAAGTATTGGCTAGCAGCTTTTGCAAAATCAGTAGCCCGTCGTAAAGCTGGGTGCGCTCGGCGTCGTTCAGCTGGCCGAGCATCTGCGCGAGCATCGCGGTGAACGTTTGCTGGGTGTGCAGCTGCATCGCGTCGTGTACAGCGCGCCCAGCTTCAGTCGGTTCCAAAATAACCTGGCGGCGGTCGGCAGGGTCGGGGGTGCGTGCAACCCATTCTTTGCGCACCAGCACATCCACCGTGCGCGACATGCTTGAAGGTGTTACGTTGTGCAAGGCCGCCAGCTCGCCCAGGTTGCGCGGAGAATGGCACAAAACCCCGAGCATGCGCAGTTGCCCTAAGGTCAGCGCATCGTCATCGGGGCGAGCATGGCGCATAGCCGCGCCCAATCCGCGCATCATACGCGGCATGGTTTCCATCAGCAGTGCAGCACATTTTTCAGCATCAGCCATACGTATGATCCTACGCGATGTATGTATCCAGCAATAGATGACCAATACAATACTTGTATTATGCAATAATATCATAAAGTAGTGGCTTGTCAAGCGCCTACTGCGAAATTGCTGAGGATCAAACATACATAATCGCCCGGCCGAGTGGGTTCGACCGGGCGAGA
>JAFEAS010000138.1 GCA_018266315.1 Chloroflexi bacterium SZAS-1
TTCCAGGTCATCCACATCGCCAGGGCGCGCACTTCGTCGATGTCGACCTGCGGGTGGTAGCGGATGCCGCCCTTGACGGGGCCGCGGCCGAGGTTGTGCTGTACGCGGTAGCCGGTGAATACTTTGGTCGCTCCGCTGTCCAGCTTGACCGGGAAGTTGACGGTCAGCTCGCGCTGGGGGACGCGTAGGATCTCGCGGATGTCCTGGGGCAGATCGAGCAGCTCGGCGGCTTTGTCGAACTGCTGCTGCGCGATGCGAAAGGGGTTGTCGCGCTCAGACGTCATTGTCGTCGCCTCCTATTTCCTATTATGCGGTGGGTTAGTAGACAGTACGCGGCCTGTTAGTTGCCACAGGCGCTGCGCTTGGTATGATACAACAGAACCACGCTACAATGAATACAGTAGCATACATTCAAGGCATATGCAACGCGGCGAATGAGCCGCCGCATCAGAGTCAGAGTAATTCCTTGCGCATAAATATCCACGAAGCCTGGCGTAGTAGCCACCCCGCTATGAGCGAACGACGCACCCGCCAATCGATAAAGCCGTAGCCACGATAGAGATCGATGGCGCCCCGATTACGCGCACTGACATACAACGCAATATATCGTTTGCGTCGGATGCGGGCTTCTTCTTCGGCACGGGCCAGCATCGCCTGGGCAACACCGCGCCGTCGGTAGCTACTGAGCACCGCAACATCTGTAATGTAGCCCTCAGCGCGGTCGATCTGGTGATCGAGCAGCGAAAGCGCAAAAATTGAGCGCATGGCGCGCCAGGTGCCAAGCACCTGATGAAATGCCATTTCGGCAGCGCCGCTGTTGTCGCCACCCATTTCCCAGGTTCGCAAGGTAATGGTGCCAATAATCTGTGCATCGGCTTCGGCCACAAACATTCCCCGCAGTGCCGCCGAGCCCTGGCGACGCCACGCTTCGGCCATGGCCTCGATGCCACGCTCGGTGCCATTTGCCCCAAACGCTGCCCCAAATTTGTCGGCAAATGCCTCGCGATGCAATGCCAACACCTGGTAAATATCGTGCATGTGGGCAGGGCGGATACTTAATTGTAGCGGTGCCGCCGGTTGCGAAACAGAAGCCAGCATGGGTATTACATTAAGTTGGCCCACACTAGCTGCCTACGCCAAGCGGGCACAAACTTCGTGATAGCAATCGCAAATTATTGTCCATTCTAACACTGGCACGAGGGCGATGCAACCACCACAGGTTGACATTGTAGGGCGATTGCATCTTCTGGATTGCGCTGGAGCGCCGGATGGGGGATGATGCGGGCAGCGGCGATAGCCCGGTTCCTGGAGGTTCCCTATGCCCCCATCACGTGAACTGGCCCTGGCAGCCTATTTTGCAGCGGTGGACGACCCGCGGATCGAACGAACCAGGGCACACAACCTCCTCGATAGCATCATTATCACCATTTGCGCCGTGATCTGTGGCGCTGATGATTGGGTCGGGGTAGCCGAGTTTGGCACCAGCAAACACGCATGGCTAAAGCAGTTTCTGGAGCTTCCCAACGGGATCCCCTCGCACGATACGTTTGGGCGGGTGTTTGCCCGCATCGACCCGAAGCAGTTCCAGGAGAGCTTTCTCCAGTGGATCGAGGCGGTCCAAACGGTGCGTACGGACGTGATCGCGATTGATGGTAAGACCCATCGCGGCAGCCACGATCGCCCGAACGGGCAGGCCGCGCTGCATCTCGTCAGCGCGTGGGCGGCGGAGAACCGTCTGGTGCTCGGACAGGTCGCCGTGGACGACAAATCCAACGAGATTACGGCCATCCCGCAGTTGCTCGACCTGTTGGATCTGCGCGACTGTACCGTCACCATCGATGCGATGGGCTGTCAGACCGCGATCGCGACCAAGATTCGTGACCGACAGGGTCACTATGTGCTGGCGCTGAAAGCGAATCAGGCCACGCTGTATGCCGATGTGCAAGCGCTCTTTGCTGATGCCCGCGCAGCCAAACAGCCGGAGTATGGGATGACCAGCGCCAGCGACACGACCAGCGGCCACGGGCGGATTGAAACCCGGACGACCTATGTTATTAACGACCCGGAGGTGATCGCCTATCTCAATCCCGGCAACCATTGGCGCGATCTGGCCAGTGTCGCCCTGGTCGAAGCCCAGCGCACCGCTGAGGGACGAACCACCACCGAATAGCGCTTCTATCTGCTGGATCAGGCGCGCCTACCCACCGAGGTGAACGCGCTGGTGCGTGGTCATTGGGGCATCGAAAACTGCGTGCATTGGGTGCTCGACGTCATCTTTCACGAAGATGCCAGCCGCATCCGCACCGGCGATGCCCCACAGAATATGGGCGTGGTGCGCCACATCGCCCTCAATCTCTTGCGCCAGGAGCCGAGCAAGGGCAGCGTCAAGACCAAACGCTTTCGTGCCGCGCTCAATGACGCCTATCTGGAACGGGTGCTCGGAATATAAGATGCAATCGCCCTAGTTGACATTGCCCGTGACTCCGGCTAGAATCCCAGACCGAGCAGCGTAGGTATAGCGCTGCATCAACTCAAGGAGTAGGTAACGGTGTCCGCTTCCGCAACACCTCGCTACGATCGAATCGTCTCGCTTGTGCTACTGGTGCTCATCGGTCTGGCGGTTGTGTTTCTGATTGATATTAACCCGAACAACTTCCGCGCGCGCCTTGGCGGCGATTTGCCGCTGATCACCCTTTCATGGGTGCTGGTTGCTTCGCTGGTGGTTATCACTAGCACGGGTGCCGATCTGTTTATTCGCAGCCACCCGCAAATGCAAAACCGCGTGCTGCCAACGCTGAACCTGGGGTTTGTGCGGATTGAACTGGCGCCCGGCTTCTGGATTCTGCCCTCATTTGCAATTGTTGCGCCCTTCGCGTTCTTCCGGCTGTTTAGCCCTATTCTCGAAACGACCGCCGCGATTATTGCGCTGGTGGCGACTGGCGGGCTGCTACTAGCTGCGCTGCTCGGCCAGCACTACGCCCTCGATCGGCGGCCTGAGGTGCGGCATATTGCGCGACTGGGGCTGCAAACCATTACGTTGCTCTTAGCCTTTAGCCTGTTCAGCGCTACCTACTACGCACGCTTACGCTTTTTGTACTCAGGGGTGCTAATCGGCGTGATTGGTACCTTGCTGGCCTATGCACTGCTCCAATGGACGCCACCGCGCCATGGCTTGTTCGTGCTATCCAGCATGGTTGGCGTTGCTCTGGCCGAGGCTACCTGGGCACTGAATTACTGGGCGGCGTCGTTTTTGCTGGGCGGCGCGCTGCTGCTGGTAATCTTCTATGTTGCGCTGGGGCTGGTTCAAAACCACCTGGAAGGCACCCTATCGCGGCGGGTGTTTTGGGAATATGGCCTGCTCGGTGGCGGGCTACTCATAGCCGTGGTCATTGCCACGTTTCGCTAAGCTGCAGCTGGCGCAGCTAACGCAATACCCAGGCGTGGCAGGCGCCGTTAAGCTGAACCGAGCGGCGGCGCTACTTATTTACTTGCCCGATTGTGCGCCGCGCGGGCATTGGCACCCGCCAGTGTAATAGCGCAAGCCCCAACCCACCCACAATACCCAGCACAACAAAGAGCGCGTTATACCCGGTCGCCTCAGCGAAGGCACCTGCCAGCAGCGGGCCAAGCATCGCAACCGGCGCAAGTGTGGTATTGGCAACGCCAATATAGGTTGGGCGCTCAGCTGGTGTGCTAAAGCTAAATACAACCGTATATCCCGCAAGCTGATATCCCGCCTGCGCTACACCCACCAGCGCGAAGATTACGAAAAACCAGGCGGTGCTGGTGGCTAATACGGTTAACAGCAGCGCCACCGCCCCCAGTGCCGTCGCCAGCTCAAGCACCTGTTTGTGGCCCCAGCGATCGCCTAATGCGCCCAGGGCGATATGCCCTAAGGCCTGTGCCGCCAGCAACACCGCGGTGAAAAGGCCTACTTCAGCTTCTGACAGACCAAAGCGCTCAAGCGCAGCAGCAGTGATAAAGCTATGGCCTAACAAACTCAGCGCAATTGCCGAGCGGCTGAGCAGATAGCGCTGGAACGCCGGGTTATTGCGCAGGAGCGGGCGCAGACCGCGGAGAAATGTACGCATTGACTGGCGCGGCTCGACTGGCTGGGGTGGCTCGACGGTGAGGCTTAAAAAAATATACGATAACACCATTGCCGCGAAACAAATAAGCGAGAGTATGCCAATACTTTGCGGGAACGGCTGCACCGCCAACACATTGCCAGCGATTACGGCACTAGCAATACCAAGTACCGCGCCCAGCCCCGATTGCAACCCGAAAAAGGTACCCCAGCGCCGTTCGGGAATGATGCGCGCAATGAAATCCTGCCAGGCGGTGGCCGCACATCCGCCGCTAAATGCCTGGATACCATATAGCAGAAAGAAGATCGCGAGCAGCACTGTGGCGGGCAGGCCAGGCCACGAGATGAGCACCAAACCGAGTAGCAACACTGGTATGCGTTCGCCAAGGGTCATGGTTAAGATCAGCGGCTTGCGCCGCGGCCTGCTCGCAACCAGTGGGGCCATAAAGAGTGCAGGCAGCACCCAACCCGCCTGCGTAAGCGTTGGCAATAGTCCCTGCACCCAGCGGTCGCTTGAAAGGCGGGCGACAAAGAACGGCAGCACGGTAAACCGTGACACCAGGCTAATGCCAAATATAAACGCCATACCATCGAGTACATTCAATATAAAATTACGGTTGGCATTGTGCTTCAGAATGAGATCGGCAGATGTGTCTTGCATACATGTCTCTAAATAGGCACGGCAGCGAAATGTCGGGCTATCTTACCACGCCTCACCAGTCAGGTGAACGCAAATAGCTCCGCCGCTGTTTGAAATTGCGGCAGTGATATGGTATAGTTCGCAATGTAATATTTAGATACTTAGCTAAATATCTTTAAAAGTACAGTCTATGGAACCAGCAATACAGCTCAGTAACACATTGATTGGGTTCACCATCGCCGCAATCGTCTTTGAGATTCTGTTTCCTCTGGTGGTGGCGTATCTGGTTGGGCGACGGCTGCAGGTGAGCTGGCGATACTTTGGCTACGGCGCGCTGATCTTTGTTCTGTTTCAGCTCCTGAGCCGCGTGCCGCTTATGCAATTGGGGCAGTTCTTGCTAGGGCCACAGCTGCGCGACTCAGCCGGGCTGCGTTTCAGCTGGATTACGTTTGCAGCGCTCACGGCGGGTTTATTCGAGGAAATTGGCCGCTATGTTGGCTACCGCTGGCTGCTGCAACGCGAGGAAAAGACATGGCCCAAAGCGGTGATGTATGGCCTGGGCCATGGCGGGATCGAGTCAATCGTCTTGGTGGCTGGGCTCACCGCATTGACGCTGATTCAGCTCGTGGCGCTATCGCACACCGACTTGAGCACGCTACCAATCACGGCTGAGCAGCGCGCCCAGATCGCCCAACAGCTCGCCGCAGTGGGTGCGCAACCACCCTGGCTGGGCCTACTTGGCGCCTGGGAGCGAGGGTGGACACTCGCGCTGCATGTTGCCCTTTCGGTGGTGGTATTGCAGGTGTTCCGGCGCGGCGATATACGCTGGCTCTGGCTAGCGGTTGGCCTGCATGCTGCCGTAGATTGGCTTGCAGCTGCGCTGCCACCGTTCTTGCCGCTAGGCGACCTGGCAAAAGTGCTGCTGCCTGAGGCAATTATTACCGTTGTTGGGCTGATCAGCCTGTGGGTGATTTTTCGGCTGCGCGATCGGCCAGCTCTAGAGGCCGCTGCACTGACTGTACCTGATCCGCCGCAACGCTAGTACTTGGTACGTTTATTGATGGCAAACATATTGGTGGCCTGCAGAAACTGCAGGCCACGACGGTGTAAGAAGCATCGCGCCAAACACTAGCCACGCGCCTGCGCGATGGCCTTTGCAAGCGCGCGCTTGGTGTACACCTTTACCATCGCCCGGCGATATTCTTCCGAAGCGTGAATATCACCCAGGTAGTCCATATCCTCGCCAGCCTTGTCGGTCGCCGCCGCGATCGCCGCGTCGTCGCCATTCGTGCCGGTGATCGCCGCCTCTGTCGCATCCTGGCGGGTCGCTTTCGGGCCAGCGCCCGTCACAGCAACACGCGCCTCGGCCACATTCCCATCACTGCCGAGCTTCACATACGCGGCCACGCCCACAATTGCATAGCGCGAGGCTGGCTGGCGCATCTTCTCATAGGCCGCACCCGCGCCTGCACCGAGCCTGGGGAAACTGACGCTAGTGATGATTTCATTCGGCTCTAGCGCGGTAGTCAGCATTTCCACAAACATATCATCGGCGTTGATTGTGCGCGCGCCACCTGGCCCCTGCGCCGTGATAGTTGCGCCCAACGCCAAAGCCACTGCTGGCAGATCGGCGGCTGGGTCGGCGTGGGCCAGCGACCCACCGATCGTGCCGCGATTGCGCACCTGGGTGTCGCCAATCTGTGCAACACAATCAGCCAGCACCCCGCAGGCGCTGCGCACTGCATCGTTAGAAGCCACAGCGTGGTAGGTCGCACCGCCGCCTACCGTCACACTCCCATTCACCGATACGCCCTTGATATCACTAATCTTCGTAACGTCGATCAGGACAGCGGGCGTGGTAAGGCGGAGCTTCATCGCGGGTAGCAGCGAATGCCCACCGCCGAGCAGTTTGGCGTCCTCGCCGTGTTGCTGCAACAGGCTCACCGCTTCGTCAACAGTCGTCGGCGCAAAATATTGGAACTCGCCTGGAATCATATTTCCTCCTTACGGAGAACCGTAAGCGGTTCCCGATTTTAGTGTGATTGCATCGCCCGCCACACCCGCTCAGCCGTTGCTGGCATTTGCAGGTGCTTTACGCCAAAAGGTGCCAGCGCGTCGATGACGGCATTCATAATCGCCTGCGCGCTGCCGATCGTGCCCGCTTCGCCCGCGCCTTTCACGCCCATTGGGTTTACCGGGCTGGGTGTGACAGTACGATCAAGCTCGTAGTTCGGTAGCATTGCGGCATTCGGAACGGCATAATCCATGAGCGTGCCGCTCACCAGCTGGCCGTTTTCGTCGTACACGCCATGTTCGTACAGCGCCTGGGCAATGCCCTGGGCAATACCGCCATGCAGCTGGCCGTCAATGATCAGCGGGTTGATCGGGTTGCCAACATCATCGACGCCGACGTAGCGCTTGATAGCAACCATCCCCGTCGCGCCATCAACTTCGACAATTGCAATATGCGTGCCAAATGGGAAGGTGCAGTTCGGCGGATCGTAGTAGGTCGTCTCATCGAGGAACGGCTCGACACCTTCGGGCAAGCTATAGGCCACCGAGGCTTGCAGCGCAATTTCGCCCAGAGTCTTGGCCTGGTCGGGCGAACCCTTCACATAGGCTTTGCCGTCGGCGTACTCAATATCCGCCGGGTTGGCTTCGAGCATATGCGCCGCGATCTTCTTGGCTTTTTCCTTCACCTTGGCCACGCTCTTGTATAGCGCGGTGCCGCCCACCGCCAGCGAGCGGCTGCCATAGGTGCCATAGCCAAACGGGGTACCTGCCGTGTCGGAATGCTCGATCAGCACGCTTTCATACGGTACACCCAGCTCATCGGCGACGATCTGCGCGAAGGTGGTTTCCACACCCTGGCCGTGCGGCAGCGAGCCAGTGGTTACGACCACCTGGCCGGTGAGGTGTACACGAATATTGGCGCTTTCCCACAATCCTGCGCCCCAGCCCTCACCCGGCAGGCCAATCCAGGCGCTCGGGGCCACGCCACAGATTTCGACATACGAGCTAATGCCCAGGCCCAGGTATTTGCCCTGCTTGCGCGCCTCAGCCTGCTCGTTGCGGAAATCGGCGTAGCCAACCATCGCAAGCGCACGGTCGAGCGCTGGCTCGTAGTTGCCGCTATCGTAGGGCAGCAGGCCCATACCATTGTCGTAGGGGAAATCGCTGGGCTGGATGAAGTTCTTGCGCCGCACTTCGGCGGGATCCATCCCAATTTCGGCAGCGAAGCGATCAACCATCCGCTCGATCAGGTATGAAGCCTCGGGCCGACCCGCGCCGCGGTACGCATCGACCATCGCGGTGTTGGTATAAACACCATGCACCTTGCAGTAAGCTGCCGGAATCTTGTATACGCCGGTGGCGATGCGGCCATACAGTGTGGTGGGGATGCCCGGCGCGATGGTGCTGAGGTAGGCACCCAGGTTGGCCCACGTTTCGATCCGCAGTCCAGTGATGGTTCCATCCTTCGTACCGGCGATCTCCACATCGGTGATATGGTCGCGGCCATGGGTCGACGAGCGATAGTTCTCCGAGCGATCTTCCACAAACTTCACCGGGCGGCCAAGCTTGCGCGCGGCCCACATGGTGAAGGCCATGTCGGCGTAGCAGAAAATCTTCTGGCCGAAGCCGCCGCCAACATTTGGCGAAATGCAGCGCAGTTTGGTTTCGGGGATGCCGAACACAAAGGCCGTCAGCAGCAGGCGCATGACGTGCGGGGCTTGCGAGGTCATCCACACCGTGAATTCGCCAGTTGCTTCATCGTAGCGTGCCAGCGCGCCGCGCGTTTCCATCGGGGTGGGAATGAGGCGCTGGTTAATTATCTGCTCTTTAACGGTGACTTCAGCACTGCTAAATGCAGCATCGGTTGCGTCCTTGTGGCCGCAATCCCACGTCATGCAGATGTTGTTCGGCGCGTTCTCGTGCAGCTGGGGTGCGCCCGCCTCGGTGGCTTTTTTGGCATCAACCACTACTGGCAGCGGCTCGTAATCAACCTCGATCAGGTCGAGTGCGTCGCGCGCAATATAGCGATTTTCGGCCACAACCATGGCAATGCCATCGCCCGCGTACAAGGCCTTGCCCGCCGACAGGGCGCGCGGAGTATTCGCGTTGTTCTGCACGCGCCCGGCCTGCCACGCACAAGGCAGCGGGTTGATGTCCATCATGTCGTCGCCCGTGAAGATGGCAATCACACCAGGCAGCGCCTTCGCTTTGGAGGTATCGATGCTATTGATTTTCGCGTGGGCATAGGGGCTGCGCAGAATCGCCGCATGGCTCATACCCTGCAGCTTAATATCGTCGAGGAAGTTGCCTTTACCAGTTATGAGCTTAGGGTCTTCGCGCCGCTTTAGGGACTGGCCAACCATTTTGGTTACTGTGGTCATACCTGCTCCTTCCAGCACTATGGTTGCGGTAGCGCCGCGTGAGGACGCGCGCACACCGACTGCTATGCGCCCACTACCGGGCCTCTTCGCCAGAGCCGACGGCCGTTTCAGTCGCGCACAGATCAACTGTGCGCCACATTAGCACTATGCTATTCGCCTGGGCTATTTCCGCTGCCATTCATTTTGTCGGCGGCATATTGCACGGCCTTTACAATATTCTGGTAGCCAGTGCAGCGGCACAGGTTGCCTTCCAGGCCATGGCGAATTTCGTCTTCGGTGGGGTTCGGGTTTTGCTGAAGGAGATCGTAGGCCGACATGATCATGCCAGGGGTGCAGTAGCCACACTGTAAGCCATGCTTCTCCCAGAAGCCCTCTTGCAGTGGGTGCAGCTGGCCGTTCTGCGCCAGGCCCTCGATCGTGGTAATCTCGGCACCATCGGCCTGCACCGCGAGGACAGTGCAGCTTTTCACGCTTTGGCCATTGATATGGACAACGCAGGCTCCACATTGGCTGGTATCGCAGCCGATATGGGTGCCAGTAAGGTTCAGCTGTTCACGCAAGTAATGAACAAGCAGCGTTCGCGGTTCGACATCGCTCTGGTAGGTCCGCCCATTGACCGTGACTGAGATCGTACTCACGTCATATACCTCCTGATAATTGCCAGGGTGCGATTACAACAACAGTGCATATGAGGTTGCGCAGCGAACGATCGAGTGCGTAAGCTCCTTTCTTGTGCGAAGTACGGCAGAATGTGAAGCGAGTGTAGCTGCCTACCCAATAAACGAGTGCAAGCCAACTCTGGTAGAGAAACCAATGGCTGTGCGGCTAGCTACGCCGCGAGCGCCCCAATAGCACGCCCAACAAGAACGCTACAATTACCCAGGGCAGCCAGGGCCGCTCTTTCAAGGCATCCTCCACTACGCCGCGCACGATCGACTCAGGTTTGAGCTGCTCGTCGGCGGGCACCACCACGGTGCGGCGCTCGAACGAAGGCTGTGGAATCGGCACGGCGGTGGCGGCTGGCGCGGGCGATGGTGGACTGGCTAGGGCAGGCGGCGGTGGCGATGCTTGCGGCCCGGCTTCCGCAGGCGTGGCACTCGATCCATCGCCAGCTGGGGCAGATTCTATGGCAGCAGTAGCATCCGTCGGCGCTGAGACGGCTGGCTCAGGCGCAGGCGCGCTATTCCGCAGGCGAATCTGCTCGGTTAACGCCTTGAGCGACTGATTGATTAACTGCTTCGATGCGCCTTCAATCAGGCGCTGGCCTACGCTCGCCAGGGTGCCGCCGATCTGAGCATCACCCGAATAATTGAGAATTGTTTGGCCATCCTGCTCTTCAAGGTCAACCGTCCCAGTGCCATCAACAACCCCGTTCGCACTGCGGCCAGCCGCAACCAGCTTATAGTGGCGGGGCGGCTCAATATCTTCAAGCCTGATTTTGCCGCTATAGGTGCCCTTGATCGACTGAATACCGATTTTGACGGTACCTTCAAACTCATTATCACCGACCTGTTCCAGACGTTCACACCCCGGAACAATCCGTGCGAGCACCTCCATATTGTTGAGGGCTTCCCAGACCTGGTCGCGTGGCGCATCAATCGTCGATTTGCCAGCTATTTTCAAACAAATCTCCTTTCGGCCGATGAGCTACCTATACGAGATGTCGATAGTTATGAGCTGTGTGGGAATGAGCCAGTAACGCTTTCAAAAGCAGTGAAGAGCGGTACCTGCGATGCGTACTAGGGTAAACGGGAATGCTACGGCTTATGACTGTAGAACCCAGGAAAGCAAGCATGGGCGGAAAGGCTCGATGCACATGCATGACCCTTCACACCCACCGCCGCACCTGGCCGCTGCACGATTGCGTACATGCGCATGTACACAAAGGTACGCTATAGCGCTGCCAGGCACTCTTTGTATATATTCATCGTAAAAACGACGATGCAATTCGCAAAATGGATTGGTTCTGAGAGCGAAACCTGAGTAGTGTGTATGGTACTCACAGGGTTACAATTTGTCAAGATCATCGCAACCGGCTGTCGCGCCCAAAGAGCATTGCGCTGCGTTGCGCGCCGCTATTCCTCTATTTGAAATATGAGTACAGCGGCTGCATTTCGTCTCGATACAAAGCGCACAGCAAGCCCAGGAAAAATAGCTTGCCTGCTGTGCACTTTGCAGTGTTCCGACAGCGCCTATTCAGCCTTGCTGAGGCCAATAGTAAGCATACGACCATCAAGCTCCAGAGTAGCAACATGCGCCGCCGCTGCCGGTGGGCTTTGCTCTAGTGTCGTTGCCAATGTCTCGGCGCGTACATAGTCGCCCCATTCAGCCAGCATTGTTGCCATCGCTGCGTCGCCCCCGTCCAATGTCACCGTGATACGGTCGGCAATCGCCAGGCCCGCCGCCTTACGCGCATCCTGGATACTGCGCACCAGCTCACGCGCCTGCCCTTCGGCCACGAGTGCCGGGGTAAGCGTGGTATCGAGCGCGACGAGCACGCCACCATGCTCAGCTACGGCATAGCCCTCCGGCGATGAGCTTTCGACCAGCACAGCCTCGGGCGCAAGCTGCAACGCCTGGCCCTCCACAGTTAGCGCCAGCGGCTGCCCGGCCTCAAGCGTGTGTGCCGCTGCGCGCGCTTCGTCGCCTGCCAGGGCGCGCAGCGCCTGGGTAAGCGCAGGCACCAGCTTGCCGTATTGCTTCCCAACCACGCGCAGGTTTGGCTTGAAGCGATATTCGACCAGATCAGTTGTGGCATCGAGGTAGCGCACACTTTTGACATTCAGCTCGTCGCGCAGCTCGCCCTCGAAGCGCTGCAACCCGGCCATCGCGCCCACCGGCACACGCACCCACAGCGCCGCCAGCGGCTGGCGCACCTTCGCGCCTGCGCTACGCCGCGCGGCTCGCCCCAGGCTAATCGCCTCAAGCAGCAGCGCCGTATCGGCCAATAGTGATGTGTCGATCTTGGCCTCGTCGGCCTGCGGCCACGCTGCCAGGTGTACACTTGCTGGCACACCTTCCAGCTGCGTTGCTACCAGGTTTTGATACAGTGTTTCGCTTAAGAATGGCATAAACGGCGCAAGCAATCGCGCCACCGTCGTCAGGCAGGTGTACAGCGTATAGTAAGCAGCCTGCTGGTCGGCGGCACTATCGGCCTTCCAGAAACGGCGACGGTTGCGGCGCACATACCAATTCGAAAGCTCATCGACAAACGCCTCAATTGCCTTGGCTGGCGCGTAGATATCGTAATCGTCGAGCGACGCGGTGACTTCGCGCACCAGCGCGTGCAGCCGCGCCAGCGCCCACTTATCGATCGGCTGCAGCGCCTCGGGCGCCACCTCGGCACCGGGCGTCCAGCCATCGAGGTTGGCATAGGTCACAAAGAAGCTGTAGGTATTCCACAGTGTCAGAATGAACTGGCGCAGCATCTCATTCACAAGCTCGGGGCCGAAACGGCGCGGGTTGTAAGGCGGCGCGCTGGCGAACATATACCAGCGTACTGCGTCAGCGCCAAACTGCTCGATTAGGTCGAACGGGTTTACGACATTCCCGCGCGATTTCGACATTTTCTCGCCCTTAGCGTCGAGGATGTGGCCCAGGCAGATCACATTCTTAAACGCAGGCCGATCGAACAGCAGCGTACTGACCGCGTGCAAGGTGTAGAACCAGCCGCGTGTCTGGTCGATCGCCTCAGAGATGAAATCGGCCTGCCCCGCCACTTCAAACAGCTCGCGATTCTCGAAGGGATAGTGCCACTGCGCCACCGGCATCGAGCCGGAGTCGAACCAGGCATCGGCGACATCGGGGATGCGCCGCATCGTGCCGTGCCCATTTGGCGCTTCCCAGGTTAGCTCATCG
>JAFEAS010000139.1:0-2775 GCA_018266315.1 Chloroflexi bacterium SZAS-1
TTGCCCCACACCAAGCAATAAAGTACATTAGTAAATGTGCTAGAAGGTCGAGCCATATGCCATTACTCGATGATGTATGTGCGCCAACTGCCATGCCTTTGAGCAGCACCCCTGGCCCCCCCCAGGGTGCATTGCCGCTCACCGAGGCATTACTGCGTGATGCACCTAGTGGCGACTTATTCGGTTGGGCGCAGAATACTGGAATGGGCTGGAGGACTGCGCTCAGAGCGGCGCGCACGCCTGCGCGACCAGCTTTCGACCCGTGACGGAATCACCCCCGATGATCGCATTATGTCACCGGCGCAGGCGCGCGCGGCCTCACGAGTACGGTCACGTTCCCACGCGGCAACCTCGCGCCCGATGGAGCCGTCATCAAAAGTGCCGCAATCGATCCCAGCGTCGTCGATGCCGATGGCGTGTACCGCAAACACGGGCGGGCGCGCGTGTTCATCCGCGAGCGGGCGGCAATACAGGCGATTAAGAGCAGCGGCCCCGAGCGCTTGCTTGCTGCCTGGTGATGTTATTGTGCTGATCTGCGGCAGGCCGTTAGGCACTGACATGGAGGAAATTTGCCAGGTCACTTCTGCGCTGAAACACCTGAGCTGGGGAAAAGAGGTAGCGCTGCTGACCAATGCGCGCTTCTCAGGGGTAAGTAAGGGCGCGTGCATTGGGCATATTGGCCCCGAGGCGCTGGCAGGCTGGCCAACTGGTAATTGGCAAGGTGCGCGACGGCGATGTGATTGAAATTATCATCGACCGGATCAACCTCACTGGCAGCGTTAATCTGGTTGGCGAAGGCGCTACGATCTATGGGGCCGAACACGGCGCGCAGGTGCTGGCCGCGCGCCCGTCCTGCAACGATGTAGCGCCACACCCGGCGCTGCCCAACGATACGCAGGGCTATGGGCGGCACTGCAACAGGCGAGCGGCGGCCCGTGGGGCGGCTGTGTGTATAATGTAGACGCAATTATTGCCGCGCTTCAACCGAGGTGGGCGATGAAAATCCTTGAAGTTCGCCGCCACAGTATGCGCAAAGCGGGCGGTGGTTCACAGCTCTCGCAGGCAGGTGTCGATTTCGCCCGGCAGCTGGGAGCAGCGCTAGGGCCATTTGCGCGGGTTGTTACCACCGTGGCGCCACGTACCCGCGAAACCGCCATTGCGATGGGTTTTGCGGTTGATTATGAGCTGATAAGTCTCGTTTCTGACGATGCACTGTATGCCGAAGCCGAGCGCACCCGCTGGTGGGCCGCCGCTCAGCCATTTGTAGCATTGGCCGATGTACTAGCCGAGCACAGCGCAACCTGGCGCTATGGTTCAGCGCTAGCGGCACTCTGGCGCGATATTCTCACCGATCTGCCCAATGACACAACAGCACTTGTTATTAGCCATTCTGGCGAGATTGAAATAGCGCTGACATGCTGCTTTCCAGAAGCCAGCCACATCGCCTGGGGAGGCGCTTTTGGCCCGTGCGAAGGTGCACGGCTACACTTTGGCGGTGAACCCGAACGCTTCATAAAGGTAGAACTTCTACGCAATATGCCTTGAGCTAAACTCATTCAATGCTCATCACTAATAGGACTTACGCGGTTGGTGTATTGAGCCTGCGGCAGCGCGGTACCCTTCATTTTCGTTGTATGCGGTGTTTCCGCGCGGAGCGCGGAAACACCGCATACACAACGATCGGCACGTACCATGCTGCCGCAGGCAAAAAACTTTCCATTGGGTTGCCGAACAATGCAACTGCGTAACTCCTAACTAAACCAAAGAACTTTCAAACCCACAGAAAGCGGATCGATTATGTCCAGATTATGCTGTACCCTATCTGCAACAGCGAATGCTTAAGCCGATGGACAGCATATTTTGGAGGCAGGCAATGGATAAGATCGATTTCACTAAACAGCTTAAACACCTCTACCGCCCACCAGCGGAATGTACGATCGTTGAGGTGCCGCAGCTTACCTATTTGATGATCGACGGGCACGGCGACCCAAACACCGCGCCCGCATACACACACGCCCTCGAAGCGTTGTATGCAGTTGCTTACCGTATCAAATCCACTAGCAAGAACGAGCTAGGGCGCGATTACGGTGTGCCGCCACTGGAAGGTTTGTGGTGGGCCGCTGACATGGCCGCATTTACATCGGCGCGCGACAAACGCACCTGGGATTGGACGATGATGATAATGCAGCCAGAATGGATTACCCCGGCGCTCTATCACCGTGCGATTGAGGAAGTGCAGCAAAGTAAAGCGCTCTCCGCATTACCTGGGCTACGCCTGGAACGCTACGAAGAGGGATTGGCCGTGCAGATCATGCATACCGGCCCCTACGAGGAAGAAGGGCCAGTGCTGGCGCGCTTGCACCAGGAATGGCTACCCCAGCATGGCTATACCGAACGCGGCAAACACCACGAAATCTACCTGAGCGACCCGCGCCGCGCCGCGCCAGCCAACATGAAGACGGTGCTGCGCCAGCCGATGCAGGCTATCTAACACAGGCGCCTATTTGCCCACACTCAGCACCGACTGCTCGTTGAACAACATGACATGACCGCAGTTTCGGCATGCTACCGCGAGCAGCGGCACCTCCAAGCTCGGCACGGTCACGCGCTCAACGCCATACCCACCCGTAGTGCTGCCACATAGTGGGCAGCCCTCGCGGGTGAGGCGCGGCACTTTTTGTGCGATCCAGCTGGCAATCTGCTGGCGTTGCTGATCGTTGTACGACATGGTAGATCCTTTTGTGCTACGCAACACTGGTGCGCGACCCGATACAC
>JAFEAS010000139.1:2866-15442 GCA_018266315.1 Chloroflexi bacterium SZAS-1
TTACCCGGCGCATCTTCATACAAAGCCGGAAACTCGATTGTAATTGCCTGCATTGGCTCGCCATTCGTCCACGCCACATGCAAGGTATTGGCCGGCCATAGCACTGCATAGCCTGCATGCACACGCTCGGCAGGCGCATTCGGGCCGCCAATTCGTACATACCCACTCCCCCCAATAACAAGGAACAGGATGGGGTATTCGGCGCTGTGCTCATCGAGCGTTGCCTGGACATCGAAGAAGAGTCCAAACACGGCGATTGGCTGATCGAGAATAATTGGCACACCCTGGTAGCGCTCGGCCAGCTCATCGGGCGGAATGAGGTTAGCCACCACACTGGGCAGCTGAATCACTGCTGCCTGCACGCCATGTGCGCCAGGCCGCTGGATGGGATGGCTCATCTCGGTGCCAAACAGGCGGATCTCGGTCATTGCACCGCTCCTTTTATGGTTCAGGGTGTTCGCTTACCCAGGCAACGTCTTCGCCTCACATTGCATTGAAATGCGGAAGAACCCACCTGCACACATCCCTGTTGAACGATGCTGATAGTCTACCACGACTGGTAGCGCCTGGAATCAGCACCGCGCTGGCAGCCTTAGCAAGCCACCAGCGCGGTACAATCGTTCGCCTACTCGGCGCATATAGCTACGATTGTTCAGGCGATGCGCCGCCCCCAGCCCAGGTACAGACCCAAGCCAATCAGCAGCAGCGGGAGCCATACAAGCCCACCGGCGAACAAGCCGGGAAGATTAGTTGCGGCAACGAGGATACCAACAGCAAACAGAATCACAGCAGGAATTGCGGGCCACGAGCCGCGCGTGCCGAACAACGCCTGGCCCACAAACTTGATCGACAAAAAGCCCAGCGCCAAGCCCCATAGCACCGATACACCATCGGTTATATCCACAAAAGTCACCCCAACGCTCAGCCCAGCCAGGATGCAGCCAGGGATGAGCAACCCATAAATCCGTTTCCAGAATGAGAAAAACAGAAAGCAGCTGGCAATGGTAAACAGCACCATCCCAGCCTCAAAATCTACTTGCAGCTGGCTCATCCGGGCCACAAGCATCAGCACCCCCATTGCAATCATCCCCAATGCAAGTGGATTATTGCGCGAGCTTGCCTGTGTCGGTGCCGGATACATCGTTGCCCCAGATGGGTTTGGCGCAAGCCCGGCGGCACGCTCGGCCTCGCGAACGCGCTCGGTGTCCTGCTCGGAGTAGTGCAAACTCATCATTCCTCCTTGCATCATGAATTATCGATATTATCAATTGGTATTGTAGCTATGTAACAGACGCGCGATGCATGCATAAGGTTGCGCTGCAACGAGAAAATTTACACTTTTAACACAATACAAGCTATGCGGTGGGCGTTTGTAGCCTGCGGCAGCGCGGTACTTTTATCATGGTGTTCCGCGGTTGGCGCCAACCGCGGAACACCAAAAAAAACAGTTCGGTACCACACCTAAAAAGCCAAGTGATACAAAGCTAACCTGTACTTTACGGCGCGTACCTCGTAATTGCGACGTACCTACGTAGCTGTTCGTCCAACAGTTAACAATTGGATCACACGGTGTGAAAAATATCATTGGCGTTTAGGGGGGGGTAGGCTATTCTTACCCCACGAACGATAGCTACAACGGCGAGGGAGGAACGTATGAACAGCGCACAAAGCCAAAATGTAACGCCACGGATGATGATGTATTCGCAAGATGGGTTTGGGCTTGGCCACATGCGCCGCACGACCTCGATCGCTAATCAAGTAGTACGCGCAAACCCCGGTGCCGCAATTCTCACGATGGCCGATTCGCGCCTGGGCCAATTTTTCGAGAGCAGCACCAACCACGACTATCTGAAATTGCCATCGATCCTGAAGGCCGGGCCAGGCGATTGGCGTGCAGTGAGCTTGCCGCTTTCGTTCAGCGCGGTATCGAGCATGCGCTGCGAGCTTATTCGCAGTGCCGTGTTGAGCTACCAGCCGCATGTCCTGCTGGTTGATCATATGCCACATGGCGCGATGGGCGAGCTTATTCCAACCCTTGCAGCACTGCGCAACAGCGGTGCGCCAACCAAAATTGTGCTCGGTCTGCGTGATATCCTCGATGCGCCCGAGGTGGTAAGGCGACGCTGGAGCCTGGAAGGAGCTTATGAGGCAATCGAGCGTTATTACGATACCGTGCTGGTGTACGGTAATCGTGAGGTGTTCGACCTGGCCGAGCAATATGGCTTTTCGCCCACCGTGCGCGACCGCATGGTCTACACTGGCTATGTCTGCACACCGCAAACGGCGCGCTACACCGCGCGGGCACGGGCCAAATACCTGAGCAGCAGCGACACACAAACCAAGCTCATTGTAGCTATGGCCGGTGGTGGCGCCGACGCCTACCCAATGATGCGTGCACTGCTCGATGCGCTACCTGCTATCAGTGCCCAGCAGAAAGTATATCTGGCGATCATTGCGGGGCCGTTTATGCCCGCCGAGCAGCGCCGCGACCTTGAAGCACGCACGCGCGGCTTGCCTGCCCGGGTATCGCTCTCGGTGAACGACACCCTGAGCTATATTGAAGCTGCCGACCTGACGATTGCGATGGCTGGGTACAACACCACTATGGAAATTCTGCGCTCGGGCAAGCGGGCCATCCTCATCCCACGGCGCGGCCCCAGCGCCGAGCAGCGAATGCGCGCACAATTGTTTGCCGAGCGCGACTGGGTCGAAATGATTGACCCCGACGATCTCGACACTGAGCGGGTAGTTGCGCAGGTATGCGGCGCGCTCGATCGCGGGCCGCGCATGCCCGAGCTGCATCGCCCCGATATTAGCGGCGTAACCACCTCAGCCGACGTGCTGCTCGATATGATGGACGCGGCTAGCGCAGCCGAAAACCTCGAAGCCTTGGAGCTAGGATTACAACTACCGCTTGCGGCCTGATCTGCTAATGATATGACAGGACTTACGCGGGCGGTGGTTTTTGCCTGCGACAGCGCGGTACGTTTTCTCTTTTCGTGTGGTTTTTTCGCGCTACGAGCGAAAAAACCACACCGATATGATCGAAGTATCATTTTCGCACACAGCAGCACTATACTATTGCATCGTTGCGCATACCGATAGTACAATACCAGCCACATACTGTTTACAAATTCTGATGAGGGGGCAATGAGCAACACTTTTGGGTTCGACCCGCAGCTACCAACCCTACCGCTCGCCTTCGATCTTGATGCGGTTGCACATTTGTTTGCCGAACAGTGGCCGGGTGATGGCGGGCCACTCATCATCAGTAAGGTGAAGCTGCAAGACACGAAGTACCAGCCACATGCCCGCTGTGTCACCACCTATGCGCTCACCGCCGAGCGCCCCGGCGCACCCGCGATACCCACAATTGGCGTGCTCGAAATTACCCCCGAGGGCGCACAACACCGCCTATACAATAGCGATCCCAAATTGCCCTGGCTAGCCGCTGCTACCAGCCCGGCAGTGATGTGCGAGCATTTCGCCGCGCTTTTGCCTAACAGCACCATCACCGGCTGCACCATCACGCCAGTGCGCTACCGCCCCAATGTACGCTGTGTGTTTCGCTACGATCTCGAAACGTCAGATGGGCCACAAACCTTCTTCGGCAAACTGCTGAACGAAGGCGGCGAGCTGGCGATGGCGACGATTAGCGCCCTGCATAGCGCCCGCGAGCACAACCCAGGGATGCCGCGTGTGCTCCCGCCATTGATCTACTGGCCCGATATTCATGTCCTCATTCAGGATGAGGTACAGGGTGGTGCCGAGTTGAACGACCTGGCCTTCGACCCGAAGCAAGATACAGACCTCCGTGAGCGCTGGCTGCGCGATGCAGGCGCGCGCCTGGCCGGGCTGCACGGTTGCACCGAAGTGGCTGGTCCACCGCGCACCATGGCCGACGACCTGGCCGAATTGCGGGAGTATATCGCACCAATGGCCGCCGTCGATGAAACCCTGGCCGAACAGTATCGCGCCACAATCGCGCGCATTGAGGCACTGGCCGCCGCGCAGCCCGAGCCGCCCGCCACCGCCAGCCACGGCGCATTTCGCACCGACCAGTTTATGATCGAGCACGGCGAGCTCGTGATGATTGACCTCGATGGCTTCTGCTGGGGCAACCAGGCACGCGATCTGGGTAATTTCATGGCTTACCTGCGCTGGAAGGCGATACGCAAACCGCAGGACGCCGATTTCATTGATCATGTTGGGCAGGTTTTTTTGGCGGGCTACCAAGATGCCGGGCGCAACATCGATCAGCGCTGGCTGAGACTGTATGAGGCCGATTCGCTGCTAAAGATCATGGGGCGGCGCTTCCGTAGCCTCACAGCCAAAGAATGGGCACTCGTACCGCGCTTGCTTGAGGCAGCCAATGCCGTGCTTGATACCCTGAAATAACAGTTGCCCGAACAACAAATATCTGCTACTATAGCAACTGCCTATGCTTGGCCGAGCACGCAGTTGTGTCCGCCTCGCCGCTGACCCGCGTGCCTGCACGACGGGCTTTTTTATGCCACTGAGCAGCGAGTTTCGCCATGATTAATGATCAGGATATTGTGATTGTCGGTTCCGCACGCACGCCAATCGGCAAATTTCAAGGTGCCTATGCAAACATGCCCGCAACCGATTTAGGCGGTGTGGCTGTGCGCGCTGCAGTAGCTCGCGCCGGGATCGATGCCGCATTGATAGATGAATGTATTATGGGTAATGTCGTGAGCGCCGGCTTAGGCCAGGCGCCTGCCCGCCAGGCCGCGCTCGCCGGTGGCCTGCCCGCCAGCGTAAGCGCGTTAACAATCAATAAGGTTTGTGGTAGCGGCCTGAAAGCCGTAATGCTCGCAAGTGCGCTCATTCGTAACGGCGATGCGCGTGTGATTGTGGCTGGCGGTATGGAAAATATGACCCGCACGCCGTATATGTTGCCACAGGCCCGTGCAGGGTATCGCCTGGGCAATGGTGAGCTGATTGACTCAGTGGTACACGATGGCCTGTGGTGCCCCTTTGAACATCACCACATGGGGCAATCTGCAGAGTGGATCGCGCGCACCTTCGAGGTGAGCCGCGCCGCACAGGATGCGTTCGCCGCCCAATCGCACGCGCGCGCAATTGCCGCGCAGGATGCTGGTGCCTTCGCCGATGAAATTGCACCGGTAGATGTGCCAGCCGGGCGCGGCAAAACTATTACCATCACCACCGACGAGCCACCGCGCCGTGATACCGATGCGAAGGTTCTGGCGGGCCTACGCCCGGCCTTCGCGAGCGATGGCACAGTGACAGCTGGGAACGCGCCGGGTATTACCGATGGCGCAGCTGCTTTGGTTGTCACGAATGGAGCCACCGCGCGTGAGCTTGGACTGACGCCAATTGCGCGCGTACTAGGTGCGGCACAGGCAGCCGTCAAGCCGATTGAACTCTTCACTGCCCCAGTGTTTGCCGTGCGCCGCTTAATGGAGCGCACGAACACAACCCTCGACAGCTACGATCTCTTTGAAATTAACGAGGCATTTGCGGCACAGGTTGTTGCAAATGGCCGCGAGCTAGGGCTCGACTGGGATCGGCTGAATGTCCACGGCGGCGCGATCGCCCTCGGCCACCCAATTGGTGCCAGCGGTGCGCGCGTGCTAGTCACACTGATCAACGCCCTCAAGCAGCGCGGCGGTCAGCGCGGGTTCGCATCGCTCTGCCTGGGCGGGGGCGAGGCCGTAGCACTCGCGGTTGAGCTGGTTTAAGCAGTGTGATGAATACCCATATACACAGGAGGAAGCGCCAATGAATGCTGATGATCTGCTGGCAATTATTGAAGAAGGCTTAGAAAACGGGCGAATTTCGCCCTACCTTGCCGCTTATATCGCCGCCGAAATTACAGGGATGGAAGCCAATGCAACCGGCTTCGATGACCGTGTACGGCTTGATGAGGGCGACGAGTAAAAGGGCACATCGCTGCACACGCACAAGCCNNGGCTTGTGCGTGTGCAGCGATGTGTGCCAACAGATGCCGTATCGGCTATGCAGCCGCCATCCGCCGCGCCAGATCCATGATGCGCTGGCCATAATCTTTCCCAGGCACCGCCCAGCGACCATTGAGGCCAGTGATGGTCGGCGCAACCCCACGGTAGCTCGCTGGCAGCGGTCGAATCAGCATGGCATACTCGATGAGCTGGCGCTGAGCGTCGTTCGCGGCATCATCAGTGACAGCATAGGCCAGTAATCGACCGAGGTGTGCAGGGATGGCTTGATCATTCCACGTCGGGAAGCTCACCCCTTCGCGCCAGAGCTGCGCACGTTCATCCCACGCCCAGGCGCCGGTTTGCGGGCTACTCGTCTGCGTGCGCCCAGTCACACCAATCCCAGCCGGGTTCCGGCGCGGGCGCTGCGACCACCACGAGGTCAGGCTACCAGTTTCGTGGGCCATCTGTGCGACGGCAAGAAACCAATCGACCCCAGCCCACTCGCCGAGATCGCGGTAGCACGCAACAATCGTTCCAATATCATACGCGGTGTAGCTGGGGTTGCTCCGTGCCGTAAGCCAGGCAACTGCGTGGTCGACGGTGCCGCTGGCGGGGCCAATAATCAAGGCATCGGGCGTCGATGTTTGTGTCGGCGATGAAAGTAATCCTTGTGCTACTGGCATATACACCTGTTGTGTGTCGCTTGCGGCGGCAGTATTCGTGATGGCCGCCAGTATGGTAGGAAGTGTGAGTTGGATGAATTGGCGACGTGTACGCATGTGTTTCTCGGATGGTATTCAAAAATTATACAATGCGGTCTTCAATCTCCCAGGCGTGATCAAGAATGTGCCAGGCTGCCCGCCGAACAAAATACCGCGGCAGCCAGAAGGTGCCACCGCGCGGGCCATGGCTGGGTAATTCGCCCCGGGCCGCGGCTGCCAGTGCATCGAGCGCCGCCTGGCGTGTACGGCTCCGCTGCTCAGCAGTACTACCGCCTACCTGCTTGGGCAGCTTCCAGGCCAGTCGTGCGATGTACGCTGCTTCAGCTTCAAGCACATGCCCGGCCATTTTTTCCAGATCACGACCACCACCACGCGGCCCAAGCCGGAGTTGCTTGCCCGTAGCCGCCTGCTCGGCGGTATCGTAGGCCTGCCAGCAAGCACCAAGCAGCGCTTGTAAGTGCTTTACCTCCACCGCATCAATTGGCATGTGATCGTAGGCAGGCACTGCTTCTGGGATGCCGAAATCGGTGCTGGCATTGCCTGCTAGGCGCTCAACAACCGACAGTTCAGCCAGGCTATTGGGCGGCGTGAAGGCGATATTGGCCGCTTGTAGCACGCGCGCGTAGCGTACCCCATAGGCAACAAATGCCTCGACGGTCGCCTGCTCGTTGCGGCCAATCCGGCACCAGCCCGGCCACGCGAGCGCGCCAACAACTGTGCGTTGTTTCCCAACCTCCAGGTAGATATCAACACTCATAAGCAAATTTCGTGCATCATACTTATAGGGCAAGCGTTTGGGCAGCCAACCCTACAGCCGGTTGTACGAATAAACCCCGTAAGCTATAATACCATGGCTCTATAACCACGAGAATACAATGCCATCGATCGAAGAACTCCAGGCATATTTACGGCGTGCAATCCGGCCCCTCCGCGATGTAGTTAAAGTGCCACCATTCACAATCTATTTTTCGTCCAACAGTGCGCAAACCTACTACAACTATGCCATCCCTAATCTTCCAGTGGACGGCGATGTAAAAGTTGCCCTGGATGATCTACGCGCGGTGTTTGCCAGCCGTGCTCGCCAGCCGCGTTTCGAGTTCATCGCTGAATACGCACCCGAGTTACCAGCTGCGCTGCACGCCAACGGCTTCTACGAAGAATCGCGGCTTCAGCTGATGTTGTGCACCCCGGCTAGCTTCACGCCCCCGGCAGCGCGCCCCGAGCTACACATCGTCACCATTGATCAGTTCGCACCGGCTGAAGCGATCTGCGAGAGCATGAATGTCAATGAGCGCGGCTTCAATCCCGATACCACACCTGTAGGGCTGGCCGAAGCCGACGACTTTCGCTACCGCCTGGGAGAGGGGCGCATGTTTACCGCCTACCTGAATGATCAGGCGGCGGGAGCTGGTATGTATACTGCCCCACTCGATGGCTTAACTGAACTAGTTGGTATTGCCACGCTCGAAACGTTCCGGCGGCAAGGTGTGGCTAGCGCACTCACGGCACACGCAGCAAATGAGGCATTTAACCAGGGGGTCGCAGCAGCCTTCCTCAGCGCCGCCGACGCGCAAGCGGGCCGGGTATACGAACGCGTCGGGTTCCAGCCATATGCAACAATGCTCGCCTACCTTGGCTAAACCGTTGCTTATTCCACGCGAGCAGGGAGAGAGGCCAGTACATCCTGCAAGCTACTCGCCGTGCGCAGCCCTGGCAGCGTAATCCCTAAGCCTACAATCGCCTGCGCAACCTCGGGCCGAATACCCACGAGCACTGTCTCAGCTCCAAGCAGGCGTGTCGATTGAACCACCATCAAAATCCCCTGAGCAACATAACTATCTACCACAGGAACCCCCGTTATGTCAATGATAAGCTGTTGCGCACCCGTGCGTTCGATGGCATTCAGCGCCTCTTCCTGCACATCTTGCAAGCGCTGTGTATCAAACGAACCAATTAATGGCATAACCAATGTTTGCCGATTGACTGGAATGACCGGCACACTCAACTCCCGAATAATGACGCGCTGTTCTTCTACTTGTTCAAGCAGCTGTGTTTGCGCATCGGCGCGCTGTCGTAAGTCTTGCAGCGCTTGCTGCAAATCGCTGGTACGCGCCGTAATTTGGTTCTCTAGCTCGCCTTGTGCCGCATGCAACTGGCTATTAGCTGCGCGCAACTGCTCTACTATACTGTTCGAACGTGTGCTCATCTGCCACAACAACAACAACAAGACACCAATCACAGTTGCATACGAGCTTAATAATGCGCCCAACTGAAACATCGGACTCAGTATTGTCTGAATGGGCACTACGATCGCTACGAGTTGCAGCACCATAATCGTGATCCAGCAAATTACGAGTAAGATGGGCAATATGCGCCCGTGCAAATACTGTACGGCTATGATAGCAGCAATAAATGGCAACAGGCTATTTACGGCTGTAAGCTGCGGTAGAGCCACCGTACCCGCAAGCGCAAGCAGTAAGAGGATTGCGAAGGTTACAATAACTGCCTGGAAAAACCGCCCCCGTATAAGCAAGGCCTTTGCTACCAATAATGCACAGCCCGATATAAACGAAACTAGCGAATTCCATATAAATTGAAAGTGAAAAGTGAGCATATACATGGCGACAAATGCCAGGTTAAAGAGAAAAATTATCGGAATAACCCACCGGAAGAATTGCAGCAGGTGGGTATGTTGCTCTTGTTCGTTCATTGGTAACTCTCCAATGGCGCTATAGTGGGCAGCACAATGTGCAGCATTCGTTAGGGTCTATAATACTATAAAAATAAACAAACTGGGGCTTTGTTAACCCAAGCACATGCTTCGCTTCCTTGCTGATATTCGTGCGTGGCGTAAACCATCACCAAACTGTCACAGGTAGATCAATGGCAAGCCAAAATCCTATAACTTTTATACTCAGGACACGCACATCTCGATACATTGCTATTCCTGGCATTTATTTCGGTGTTATAACCAGTCTATGTTCAAGCGCCGATGTTCCTGGCGCAGGGCTTCCCATAGCGCGCCAATAGAACATGCTATAATGCACTAATCCGTTCGCGTGGAAGGAAAGCGATATGCTTGACCAGCTCGATCTTGAACGCTCGATTGATAAGCACGAGTATAAGACACGCCTGAACACCTTCCAGAATCGCATGTACGATTTACAGCAGGCGCTGTTTGATGCCCATCGCCCCGTAGTTATTGTGTTCGAAGGATGGGCCGGAACGTCGAAAGTCAGTATTATCCGCCAGCTGACCAACCGACTCGACCCGCGTATGCTGCGTGTTTACCCGATCACCCCGCCGCGTACCTACGAAACAATGTATCCCTGGCTGTATCGCTTCTGGCAAAAAATCCCAAGCTATGGCCAGATGGCACTTTTCGACCGATCATGGTATCGGCAGGTATTGGCAGCGCGTACCAGCAACAAAACTGCTACCGCCGAGTGGCGTAGCTTATGTGAAGATATTGTGGCCTTCGAGCGCCAGCTTGCCGATGATGGGGCGATTATTCTCAAGTTCTGGCTGCATATTTCGCAGAAAGAACAGGCCCATCGCTTCGAAAAACTTCAATCGGATCCGTTAACTTCCTGGCAAATCACCGATGAAGACCACTGGCAGAATAAACACTATAAAAAGGTCTACGCGGCGGTAGAAGATATGGCCGCGCGCACCGACATGCCATATGCTCCCTGGGTTTTGCTACCAGCAACCAACCAGCGCTTTGCACAGGTTGCCGTGTTTGAGGCGCTTGTGGGCGCGATCGAGGGTCAGCTAGGAACCGTTGCCGGGTTGCGGTCGGGCTCGCCTGACGAAGCAATTGATGCGAGCGGCGCGATATTTCGGCGCGGGCTGGCGGCAGCGCCGCACAGCGAATCGGTAAGCGCACGGGCGACTGACGACAATGGGCATGCTACGAGCATCGCCGCAACGGTTCCTGCTACCCCACTGCTCGCAAGCGGTATATTGAGTCGTGCCGATTTAAGCGTAAAGCTCGAACCCAAGGTGTACGAGCGCGAGCTTGCCGAGCTTCAGGCAAAATTACACTTGCTCGGCTTCCAAGTGTATTTGCAAAAACGACCCGTTGTGCTGGTGTTCGAGGGCTGGGATGCGGCTGGCAAGGGCGGCGCGATCAAGCGTATCACCGAGCAGCTCGACCCGCGCAGCTATATTGTGCATGCCATCGCCGCGCCCTCAGGCGATGATAAATCACGCCATTATCTCTACCGTTTCTGGCGGCGGTTGCCACCCCAGGGGAATATTGGCATCTTCGATCGCTCGTGGTATGGCCGTGTGCTCGTAGAGCGGATCGAAGGGTTTGCCCGCCCCGACGAATGGCAGCGCGCGTTTGCCGAGATCAACGAATTCGAGCGCCAGCTGGTAGAATTCGGCACAATCGTCTGTAAATTCTGGGTACATATTAGCCCTGAAGAACAGCTACGCCGCTTTGAGGAGCGCCAGAACGTGCGCTATAAAGCCTGGAAGCTGACCGATGAAGATTGGCGTAACCGTGAGAAATGGCCGCAGTATCAGCAGGCCGCCGACGAGATGTTGCTGCGCACTTCTACCCCAGCAGCACCGTGGACACTGGTCGAGTCGGAAGATAAGCGGTTTGGTCGAGTCAAAGTGCTGCGTACCTTAGTGCGGCGGTTGGAAGAGGAGCTGGGACGCATTAAGCTCTAATCGCCCCGCCGCTCGACACGCGAACAGCGTCCATCCTGATACTATTGATTGCGCAGGCCCACATACGGGCTGCCAACCTGACGAGGAACATAATGCGCCTGACCGAAGATAAAATTCGCCGCATTGCGGAACGCTTGCACGATGGCCTGGCCGAACAAGGATTACTAGCCTATAAAGAGCCAGCCGGTGCCAAACCTGGTACTGGGCGTGCCGCACGGGTCAAGGCAATCTACGATTTCATTGCCGAGGATTTGCGGAAAGAAGAAGAGATCGACGCCGAGGTTGAGCGTATTTTATCAACCTACTCGCGCGAGCTACGTGGCACCGAACGCGATGTACTCTTCCGCAAACATAAAGAGGAAGTAGCGCGCAAACGCGGCTATACACTGTGATGCCGCGCCTGAGCCGCTGACGCTGTATACCGAAGCTGGCTAAAGAAAATCGGGGATCTCATAGAACCTCGCAGGTAGCGTGACTACCCGCGAGGTTTTTGGTGTGGTACTAATGTTCGTAGCGGGCCTCACACAAGAAAAGGAGGTTCAGAGGCCGCTGTGCCGCCCCCGAACCTCACTATATACCACGAGTTACGCGGTCGCCCGCGTTTGCGGAATAGTGCCTGCGACAGCATGGCACCGAACTGTTTTTGTGTGTTTCGCTGTTGGCGCGAAGCGCCAACAGCGAAACACCATAATAAAAAAAGTACCGCTCTGCCGAAGGCGAAAAAGCCGACCGCGTAACGCGATAACAAGCTATGCGCCGGATATAGCCTTACACACTAGCAACCCAAGCCTCAGGCAACCAGAAATCCACAGTTATGGCACCGGTGGCGTGGGTATTTCAATCGGTGGGACGGGCGGCTGCCCCTCTGCCGGTGGTGGCGCACTCGTCGGTTGTGGGCTGGGCTGGGCTGGTTGCTGCTCGGGCGGCGCAGGCTGTTCGGGCTGAGCCGTTGGCCCCTCTGGCACAGCATCGGGCGCACGCACACCAAGCACAACCGTTGTGCCAGGCGGTACCCATTCGCCCGGGGCTGGGAGGGTGCTAATAACAGCATATGGCGCATACGAATCGTATACATCCGGTGCCCGCTCACGCGTCTGATAATCAACATATACGCTTGTAATACCCAGCTCAGCGAGCTTCTCTTTCGCCTGGTTTTCGCCAAAGCGCCGTAAATCGGGCATGCGAACCGAACCAGGCGGCGCAACTGAGGCAATCAATTCCTGAGT
>JAFEAS010000139.1:15459-23162 GCA_018266315.1 Chloroflexi bacterium SZAS-1
GGAACATTCCATACCTTGATGGTTGTTAACATGCCCTGTGGAATATCTAAACCCTCTACCGGGCGGCAGTAGTTTGATGCCTCAAACGTGGGCGTCTCTCCGCCATTGGAACCCTCGCTCGCAACTGGAAGCGCGCCAAGTACAGCCACGGTGAGATCACGATATGCATCACACCCATCCTGCAGCTTGCCACTGCCTGCATCCGAAGCCGTTCCAGCATCAGACGTAATTTGCTTGGGGCCAAGCATGTCGGGCGAAAAGAGTTCCTGGCTGTAGCGATTGAACGGGCCAGGCAGCTCACAGATTTTCTTTCGCGTCAGGTTTTTTGGCACCTGGAAGTTGAGCGGCAATTGACCATCATATGGTTCGGCAAGCACCTGCGCGAATTTAGGGTTCGCGAACAGCTCTTCCATAACATTATGCCAGATTACACCACCGCCAGTGAGGCTTTCGACCTTAGCAGTAGGCTCATTGTTATTGTTACCACTCCATACCCCTACTGTTACGTAGGGCGTAAAGCCCACTGTCCAGGCATCGCGCCAGTCATTCGAGGTACCTGTTTTTACAGCGGCAGGCCGCGAAAGTTTAAGCTTGCTATTAAGCCCCCAAATTGGCGCGCGCGCCTGATCATCGCTCATCATATCGGTGACGATTGCGACATGATCAGGGTTGATTGCGTTTGGGGTAGGTTTGGGCTGGAATTCGCGCACATTGCCGTGGCTATCGACAATTTTCAAGATCGCCATCGGCGCATATTCAGTGCCCTTGCTTGCCAGGGTGTTATACGCCGTTGTAAGGTCGAGCGGGGTCACTTCGCCGCCACCCAGCGTGAGCGCCAGGCCGTAATAATCGGGTGGGTTTTGCAGCCCGGTAATGCCTGCGCGATGCAGTAGATCGAGCGTGTTTTGAATACCAGCATATTTCAATGCTTTGACTGCTGGCATATTGAGCGAGTTCGCCAGCGCCGTGCGAATGCGCAGCGGCCCATTCCAGCGGCCATTATAGTTGAGCGGCTTGTAGGACTTGGGGCCAAAAGGTGGGAATTCAGTCGGTACATCCCACAGCACCGATGCAGGCGTCATGCCCTGTTCCATTGCCGAAAGGTACGTAAAGGGCTTGAGCGCCGAGCCTGGCTGGCGATCGCGCGTCGTCACATTGACCTGCCCATCAAGCACATTACCCTTTTCGCCTTTGGTGGAAGTTGGCACCGAAGCGTTGTAATCGATACTACCGACCATTGACAAAATTTCACCTGTGTTGGGCTGCATCACTACCACGGCCGCGTTATGGATATTGCGCTCGCTGAGATCGCGGATACGCTCGGCGGCTTTCTGCTGCACCATGCGCTGCATATCGAGATCGAGCGTGGTATAGATCGACAGACCCTGGTTCGTGAACTGCGGCCCATAGGCATCGTCTTCTTCAAGCAGCTTACGCACATAAAACACAAAATGCGGCGCATTAAGCGGTGCCACCTGGCTTGAGAAGCTCAGGTCTTCGGCGGCGGCGGCGCGCGCCTGTGCCTCGGTGACATAGCCTTCGTCAACCATCTGCGTCAGTACGGCGGCCTGGCGCTTCTTTGGCGCTGGGGTTCCCTCGGGGAACACATAATCGGGCGAGAGCCAATTATCACCAAACGTGATACCGCGCAGCACGCCACCATCAAGGTAATTCATTGGATCATATACATTGGGCAGCTGTGGCAAGCCCGCGAGCAGCGATGCCTGTGCTAGTGTGAGCTCATTGGCGTGGCGGTTGAAATACACATTCGAAGCGGCCTCGATACCGTAGGCCAAGTTGCCGTAATAAATTTCGTTGAGGTACAGCTCAAGAATATCGTTCTTCTGGTAGCGCCGCGATAGTTCCTGGGCCAGAATAATTTCGGTAATCTTCCGCTTATACAGATTCTTCGGGTCTTTTTCCTCGTTCGTCAGCACCGCCTGCTTAATTAGCTGCTGCGTAATCGTTGAGGCACCGCCCTGCGCTTCACCGGCATTTAGCGCACGGAGCGCAGCTTTCATAATACCTTCGTAATCAACACCGCTATTTTTGAAGAAATTTTTGTCTTCAACCGCAATCGTGGCATTGATGAGTAAAGGCGAGATTTGCTTGAGTGGAACCCGCGTGCGCTTCCCAGCGTCAAAGAATTCATAGAGGAGTGTGCCGTGCCGATCGTAGATGCGCGAAGTTTGAAAGCCTTCGTGCTTTTGCAGCGTATCGAGGCGGCCTTCAAGCGAGTTTGCCAGCTGGGCATACGTAGCATAGGATGCAACAGCGCTACCCAATACCAGCAGCGCGCCAACCAGGGCAATGCCCAGCACGATCCGCGAAAGCCAGCTAACCGGGCCTTTGCGTGGTGCGATTGGGCGACGTAGTACGGCGGGCGGCAGACGGCGCTGCGGGCCACGCGGCAAGGGGCTTTTACCAGAGGAATATGGTTGTTCTGCCATGCGTCTCTAAACCTATAGCAGCGCAGCATGCCTATGGCAAACCAGGCCAGTGCATACCAGCGCATCATATCGAATGTTGCTTCCCAAACAAACGGCATTCTACCATGCGTTGGTGCTGGCGCAATAGGTTAAGAGATGATATATGGCTGATACATGCTATACTCTACGCAATTCATCAGCATTCACGTCGTTCTACTGAGCTCAATCAATCTCACAGTGTAAATACAGTTTTGTATCTATGTACACCAAACCCACGCTGTCGCTGGCAAAGCCACCATACATTAGCATGCAGATAGAGCAATCCCACGTCAGTTGTACAACCTGTCAGGTGTACACATACGCAAGCAGAAGCCATCGCAGAAAATGCGACCTACCTACACGATCCGCGTAATTTCTGGTTGGCGGCACGTTTATACCTATGAACGGCAGTACGACCTCCATGCGTGCCTTTGGTGAGAGAAAAGAAACACTATGCGCCTTGAAGATTTGAAAGGCCGACGGTTGGGCCGCTATGAAGTGCTCGAAGTGCTTGGGCGTGGCGGCATGGCTGCGGTGTATCGCGCGCGCGACACAGTGCTGCGCCGCGATGTGGCCTTAAAAGTGCTATACCCTCAATATGCCGGCGATGTCGCATTAGTCGAGCGGTTTCAGCGCGAGGCGGTGCTGGCNNNAATATTTTGCCAATTTACGATGTAGGCGACGCCGATGGGCTGGTATACATTGCCATGCGTCTGTTGAGTGGGCAGTCGTTCGCCGATATGCTCCGCCGCGAGGGTGCGATCGAGCCAGTGCGCTTGCTGCCGATTATCGATCAGGTGGCGGCGGCGCTTGATTATGCCCACGCACGCCAGATCGTTCATCGCGATATTAAGCCAGCTAATATTTTAGTTGAAGGCGACGACCTTGGGCAACCGCAAGTACGCGCCATCCTCACCGATTTTGGCATCGCCAAATCGCTCGACTCCGCGGCGAGCGGCCTCACCGCCACTGGCGTACTCATTGGTACACCCGAATATATGGCGCCCGAACAGATTCGTGGCGGCCACCATGTGGATGGGCGCGCCGATATTTATGCACTGGGCGTGCTGGTGTACCGCGCGCTGACGGGCCGCCGCCCGTTTGAGGGTAGTACCGAAGAAGTGCTGATAGGCCACCTGCACGGCACGTTTGAGCCACCTTCAGCGCTTAATCCAACCCTTCCGCCCGCACTGGACAGTGTGATGCAGCGCGTGCTGGCGCGCGACCCGGCCCAGCGTTACCAGAGTGCCGGGGAGTTTGCCCGTGCATTACGCAGCGTTACCGGCCTTGAGTTGCCAACGCCACCACCGGCGCGGCGCATCTTGAGCGATGGGCGGGTAGTGGTACCAAGCGTCGCCGTTGGTGAATTTGTGGGACATAACGCCACAACCGTGCCGCAAGCCACACTCAAAGGCAATGCCGCGCCACCTGCAAACCCGGCGGCACCACGCCCCCGGGAGTTTGCAGCCGAGCGCGCCCGGCCAACCGCCCCACGGCACGAAGGCGGTGGCAGCACACTCGCCTGGGTATTGCTCGGATTAGTCCTTGCCTTAATGATTGGTGGCGGCGTGCTCTACGCCAGCAACAAGCTACAAGCAGGCAATGCCGTCGCGCTGCCAACATCACAGCCCGCTGAGCCACCAACAACCCTACCGCCCACATTGGTACCCACAGCCAGTGCTACAGCAGTAGCGACAAGCGCGCCAGCTGCCAAGCCATCGGCAGTGCCTGCACCAACCCAGATCATTGCACCATCGGCAGTGCCAAGCAGAGCGCCAACCAAGGTACCAGCATCTACCAAGATACCTACCAAAGTGCCGCCCAGCCCAACGCCAACTACTGAGCCAAGCCCTGAGCCTACCGCTGTGCCGCCGACTGAAACGCCAACCACGCCACCGTGCCCAACCGCCATCGCCGCCGAATTCGAGCCGATGCTGGCAAAACGAACGAATGTGAACGACCGGTTGGGGTGCGCCGCCCAGCCACGCCAGGAACGGGCGATTGCCGAGCAATCATTTGAGCATGGCAGTATGCTGTGGGTAGCCGGGCCACAGGGCAGTAATGGCACAATCTATGTCATCATTCACGGCACGGCCAAGGATACCTGGCAAACGTTTGAAGATACCTGGCAGGAAGGCGACCCTGAAGATAGTGGTGACAAAACACCACCCGCCGGACTGATCGAGCCGGTGCGTGGGTTTGGGCGTGTATGGTACGGCAACCCCGATATTGCCGATACATTAGGCTGGGCAACGAACACCGAAACCCCAACAAATGGCGTCGTTCAGCGCTTCGCCAATGGGCGTTTGGTTTACAGCCCGCTTGGCTTTGGCAATGGTGCCGCTATCTACGTGCTGTATCAGGATGGCATGTTTGAACGCTACCCTGGGTAGCGCACGCGAAAACAATCATTATGTCAAACTACTACGAAGATGTGTACGCAATCGTTCGGCGCATTCCCCACGGGAAAGTAAGCACCTATGGCCGTATCGCCCAGATGACGCCAGTGCCGCGTGGCGCGCGCGGTGTTGGTTGGGCGCTGGCCGGGCTACACCCAAACCGGGCAAGCGCGGTGCCCTGGTGGCGTGTGATCAATGCAGCCGGGCGGGTTAGCAACGAGTTCCACGCAGCACTTCAGCGTGAGCTGCTTGAGGCCGAAGGAGTTATATTCGATAATCGTGGTTATGTTGACTTACAGTGGTTTCTATGGAATGGAGAGGATATATAAAGCAATCTAAGAGGCGTTTCTTTTCAAAAAAACAATTGTTATGTCTATTTTACTCCTCGTGCTCGGGTACCGTTGGCGCACCGGCGCGGCGCGTAAGCTTTAACCGTGCGCGCACCTGATCAACTTGTGCAATTGCCGAGCGCACCTCGGCCAGCCATTCGGCGTGCTCGGCGGCGAAGGCGCGCACCGCATAGGCCAGCGCCGAGCTACGGGTATCGGCCACACCAGCGGCCACCAGCGTATCCAGCACATCGCGCTCAGCGCGGCCCAGCCGCGTCATCACTGGTGCCGAGCGCGATGTAAACAGTGCTTCACTTTCACCTAAGCGCATTCCCCACGCCACAGGAACGCCTAGTTGTTTCTGCAATTCGCGCGCCAATTTCATCCGTACCGGCCGAGTTTCTTCGCGGCGCTGCGCAATACGTTGGTATGCCGCCTGGCGGCGCGTATCGGCATCCAGCTCATTGCCAGCCAGCTCATCGGCCAGCGGCAGCATGATCACGGCTTCGTCATCATACAGCGCAACCTGCGGCAAGCCAGCCAGTAACGAACCAGGCAAGCGTTCGTTCACCCACTGCGCAATCTGGCTGGTATCCATAGGGCCTCCTTCATTGGCACGATACAACCGCGATTATACTGTAAGTAATTACCCAATTACAAGCGCACGATTTGCGTCCGCCAATGTTTCTGTTACAATCCACAGCTGGCGCGGGCAAACGCACATTCACGCCAATACAAACTTGAAACCATGAATAGACTCGACCAACTGCCAGAACCAGCGCTCGATGCCGAGCGTGAAACTGAATTAACCCAGCAGATTGATCACTGGCTGGCACATATGACATGGCGGCCCGATTTTGCGCGCTGGCGCGACATGCGCCTGTGGCAAGAACGCTACCAGAGCGAACGGCTGCGCCTGATTGAGCGGTACGGCGGGGCTTTAGCTGGCCGCCGCATTCTCGATCTGGGCAGCGGCATGGGCGGCACCAGCGTGGCACTGGCGCTGGCGGGCGCATACCCGCTGGCCTTTGAATATAACCGCGCCTACTGCGATATCATCCGGCTGCGTGCGGCGCGCTATAGCCTACCTATGCCCGTGCTTAATGGCGCAGGCGAGGCGCTACCGTTCGCCAATGGCACCTTCGACCTGGCAATTGCCTGGGACGTGGTTGAGCATGTGCAAAACCCGGCGCAGCTACTCGCCGAGCTGGCGCGCGTGCTGAAGCCGGGCGGGCGCGTGCTGCTCACGGTGATCAATCGCTTCGCCTACCGCGACCCGCACTACCACCTGCCACTGCTCAACTGGCTGCCGCGCCCGCTGGCCGAGGCGATTATCGAATGGCGTGGCCGTAGCAAAGGCGCTTCCGATTTCAGCGACCGGCAAAAACTTTCGGAGATGCACTATTATACAATGGCCGGTTTTCGCGCGCTGGCTGCACAATATGGCTTCCGCGTAGGTGATATTCGCGAAGACCGGGTGCAGCGCGGCGAGGGCAGCGCGACCGGGCTGAAGGGCCGCGCGCGTGATGCCTTGCGCCGGGCCGGGTTAGCCCACGCCGGGTATATCGTGTATCGTACATTCTTTCAGGGCACCTACGAATTGCTACTGGTAAAGGATTAAGTTTGGCTGGCGCTGTTCGCAAATCCACACGCGATCCTTCCGCACTGACACCGGGCAATGTCGCCTCAGCCGCACTTCCCCGGCTGGGTACAGCGCGCTGGCTGCCACCGCTACTGGTGGCGCTGGCAACCCTGCTCGCACTACTGGCGGCCTACAGCCTGCGCCCAGCCGTCAATATTGATATCGGCGATTATCTCGATCGCCCATACCTCCCGCTCACGCGCGACCGCGATGAAGCAGCGGCTGATTTCTACGCACCGGAAATAGGGCCGATCGGGGCCGAGCAGGTTTTCGACTGGCCTGCTCAGCAGACGGTGCTTGAGGTGCCCGGGAATCGTAGCGGCCTCTGGCAGGTCACCGTCACTGCGGCGCCCGGGCTAGATGCGCAAGGGCTGAAACTGTACACGCTTTCGACGAACGGCGTGCGCCTGTGGATTGCGCGCAGCAGCCCGAGTGAGCTGGTGCTGGTCATTCCCGACGACATCGCCCAGGCACCGACGCTGCGGCTTCAGCTTGAGCCTGGGCTGGTGGGCGACCCGATGCCGCCCGCTGGCAGCGTGGCGCAGGTGAAGCTTGCGCCCGCGCGGAGCTACCGCTGGTCGAGCGGGCAGAGCATAATTGCATTGCCAGGCATTGGGCGCGGCGACTGGCTGGTGCGAATCACCGCTGCGCTGCAACACCCCGATGGTCAGCCGCTCGACGCGACAATTAGCGCTAATGAGACCATTGTGGCGAATCTGCCCGATGGCGACCGCCGCCAGATTGCCTTCCTGGTACCTGCCGCGCTGGTGCCCGATGGCGACCTGACGCTCACATTGCGCTCGAACACCTTCAAAGACCCGCGCAACCTGGGCGTGCTGCTCTACGATGTGAATGTTACACCAGC
>JAFEAS010000013.1 GCA_018266315.1 Chloroflexi bacterium SZAS-1
TGTGCTCAGGCCGTCTTTCACCTCAGCAGTGTTAATCACTACTTCCGGCTCCGGGTCGCTATCCATATTCGCCAGTGCGGGCGAGGCGAACGCGAACTGGCCGGGAATCGCGCGCGGCCAGCCAGGTAAGGGGTTTCCATTGGCATCCCAGGCGTTGATATATTCGCCAGCGCCGGGGTTCACCCGCCCGCCTGGTGCGCAGCCTGGTACATTATTGTAGCAGCGGCCCGTGCCGACAATAATATCGAGCGAACCATCGCCGTTAATGTCGCCAACCGCAGGCGATGAGTAAATGACCTCGTTGATCTGCTTGGGAAAGCCCGCAATATCGACTAAGTTGCTGTCGTACACATGCAAAATGCCGCCATCAAGCGTGCCCTTGCCTGGGTCGATGTGCGAGTCGACGCCGATGATGATTTCGGGTTTGCCATCGCCATTGATATCGGCAATCGCGGGGGATGACCAGACCGTATCGCGCACAAAGCGGGTTTTGATGCCAATACAATTGTTGTTCATAATCCGAACGTTACCATCGAAACCGCCAAACGCGATTTCCATCTGGCCGTCGCCATCCAGGTCGGCCACTGCTGGCGAGGAATATACCCCATCGGCAACACCATTACTGTCAAAGTCGCTGGTGCCGGTAAAGGCGCAGCGCAGCGTGCCGTTGTTGCGCAGGATATACACACCCGCGCCGCTTTTCTGGGCAGTAAACGTGCTTCCAGCGCTGACGATCACTTCATTGGTACCATTGCCGTCGATATCGGTAATCGCTGGCTTACTTTCAATCGCCATATTACCAGTATCGTATTCCCAAAGCTTGGCGCCATTTCCGGTGTAGGCATGAACTTTGCCATCGCGTGCGCCAACCACAATATCACTCACACCATCGCCATTCACATCGCCCAGCGCCACTGAGCCAAACCGTACCAGCCCGCCATTCAGCGAGAGCGGAAAGCCTGTGTGCATGGTGGGGGTTGCGGCGGGGGCGGGTGCAGCCATAGCTGCTGGTGTAAGTAGGCCTACAGGCAGTAAACAGATCGCCAGAGTGAGCAAGGAAAAAATGCTACGGGGACGCGGATTGATCATACAGAAGTGCTCCTTCGCTGGGCTTGCAATAGTGTCGTAGCAGATGTGCGACGGGTGCATTATAGCATCGGCAGCATACCGTTTTACCTTATGAAGCAAGAAGGATGCATTTTGTGAACATATGTTCAGGCAGGTTTTCGTAGCAGAAAGATATCTTGCCAGGGGTTACCAAGCGCACTACGTGGGTAAAATTGTTCAACAATCAAATCCTGCCGCAATTCAGTAGTGACATACTGATAGGGATGGAACGCCCCGCATGTATTTGTACCAACTTGCTCATCATAACGAACGATCGGATGCCCAGCCTGGTACAACTTCTGCTCGTCGGGGGTGAGTGCGTTGAGGTAATAGTCGCCGTGCGTTGTGAGCAGTAAGAATCCCTGCGGCTTTAGAATGCGGGTAAACTCGCGAATCCAGCGCTTTTGTAGCTCAACCGTCCAGTGGGTAAATGTCGAAAGCGCGTATATCAGGTCAAAGGTATTGTCGGCATAGGCTAAGGGCGGTGCTAGGTTATTTTGCATAATCTGCGCGAATGGAACGGTTTTTCTGGCCCAATACGTTAATTCACTATTGTAATCGGTGCCGTGCAATTGTACGCGTTGTGCAATTGGTTTCCAATGGCGTAGTACCCGTCCGCAGCCACAACCAAAATCGAGGATCGCCGTTATTCCGCTCATGCTGAAGTGACTTTTCTCAATCGTCTCACGCACGCTTTGTGCGGCGCGCGCCCCGCTATCGACATACCATTGAGCAATGTAATTGCCCGTAACTAGATTCATCATCGTCGTTGGGGGCAAAGGTATGCCGCGCAACCGTTCGCGAAGATAATAGTACTGGTTTGCAATGCGTAATTTGAGCGGAAGGAGCGGCTGGTTGGGATGTAAGCGTATGACTTTGGCAATACGGTTCATAATCGCTTCTTTCAAGAGTTATTTAATTCTTTTAGTCTGTTGATGAAGAAATAACACCGATATAATACCATCAATGTACTCGCCGCTTACCAATGCACCTGGCTGGCCATGTTCGAGTCTGTGGCAGATATATCCGCGGCTCCGCATTTCTTCGATAAACGCAAATGCACTACATTCGCTCACTTTTTCAAGTTGAACCGGATTGATCTCTGAAAGAATTATTGGCTTATCGGCTTCAAGCAGTTGTGAAGCGCCGCGCAAGGCTAATGGTTCAGCGCCCTCAATGTCGATTTTGATCAGCCGAATTGGTCGCCGCAGCGAATAAGCATCCAGCTGAATAATTGGCACTTCTAACAAATCGTGCCCGGTAGGTACATCAGTGCCGGGGCGATGAAGATATGGGCCGCCCCAGTTGAGGGTTATTCGGGGCGTAATTAAATGCATATGGCCGGGAATAGCGCCAACCGCGCTTTTCTCAAGTGTGATTCGCTCGGCAAATTTGTTTTCAGCTATCGAACGTGCGAGTAAGTTTGCGTTGCGAGGTAATGGCTCGAAGGCATACACATGACCGTGTTCACCAACAAGATTTGCGAGTGTAATCGTAAATAATCCGATATTCGCACCAATATCCAGCACTATATCGCCAGCCCGAACCAGTTGCTTCACGAGATGAATTTCTTCAACCTCGTAGGCATCTTGAACAATCCCAAGCCCAATAACGTAGTCAGACAGATCAACAAACAGACGTGCATGCTTATCAAGCTCTTTAATGACGATCGTTTCTTTGATCGTGCGCCCAAGCCCCGAGTTTTTTTGCTGAAATTCCGACGATGTCATAAAATCTGCGCGTAGCCCCTGAGTAGTAGACCAACTGTGCAACTTCTCGGTGATTACAGCCTCATTCTCCGGTTCACGATCGAGGAATAAGCGATATGCCCAGGTAATATGGTCGTGTGTAATTTCAGCAGTTGTGGTTTGCTGCGGGAGATGTTGCAGCTTGAGCCTTGGCCCAAACAGCTTGGCCAAGCGGGATGCAAGCCCTGCTAGGAATGTACTCATGATTATTCCTTCCGACTACCGCGATGGGTTTGCATTGCATAAATTGCCTGAGCATACACCTCCAGCGTTTCGCGGGCGGCACGCTCCCACGAGAATTGGGCGGCGCGGGCCGGGCCAGCCTGGCGCAAGCGCTGACGTAACGTATTGTCGGTGAGCAGCTGGGCCAGCGCTTGCGCAATACTCTCAATTTGCAATGGTTCGCAATAGATTCCGGCATCGCCCAGCACCTCGGGCAGCGAGCTGGTGTTTGTCGCGACTGTGGGTGTGCCGCAGGCCAATGCTTCGAGCACCGGCAGGCCAAAGCCCTCGTAGAAAGATGGATACACAAATACCGCCGCGCCACCCATAACCAGCGGTAAATCGGCGGCGGGCACTTTGCCGAGCCACTGCACGTGCTGGGCCACACCGGCGCGCTCGGGCGCGGCCAAAATGTCCTCAAACTTCCAGCCATTGGCGCCAGCAATCGCCAGCGGCGGCGCGTCGACACCTTCGGCGGCGAGCATCGAGCGCAGGCGGGCGTAGGCATTGATCAGGCCCACATGATTTTTGCGCGGCTCAAGTGTGCCAACGGTGAGGATGTAGCCGTCGCGCTGCAGGCCGTAGCGGTCGAGCGCGGCTTGAACTAGATCGGGTGGGTAGGTGTGAAATTGCGAACCGGCAGCCGGGTACACCACAGTAATACGCTCGCTTGGCACCTGCAAGTAGTGCTCTACATCGCGCTTAGTGGCGTATGAGTCTGCTATCAGGTGCGCGGCGCGCGTGGCGGCGAAGCGCTCTTTGCCGCCGTGCATTGTTGTAGTATCGGTTACGTGCCATTCTGGGTGCGAGAGCGACGTAAGATCGTGGATCGTGAGCACGGCAGCGCCGCGCGGCGGCACATACTGAAACTGCTCCGAGCAGTGAAACACATCGGTGCGGCCGAGTGCAGCGCGCAGCTGCAAGCCAACTGCGCCAACTGCCGCCAGTTCCCACGGGCGGTCAAGCGCGCGATCCACGCGCTCAGCCAGAGTGTGAAGCGGGCCAGTGCGCGCGCCCGGCAGCATGCTCACGTAGCCGCGCTGCAAAGCCGACACGCGCACCACGCGAGCGTTCGGCGCGTTGAACAGCTGTGGCGCGGCCTGCATAGGTCGGCCCGGGTTGAGCGGCAATACATCGAGCAGCGTCCAGTCGTGCTGCGCGCCGGTGCGCAAGAGCTCGGCCAAAATGGCGCGCGTATACTCAAGCACGCCGGCCTGCGCGATCCGCAGCACCGAAATATCGAAGCCAAATCGCATTGTTAGAGATTCTCCAGTCGCGCTATGATTCGCTCGACAGTATGCCGCCATGTGAAGTGTTCGGCCACATATGCAGCGGCGCGTGCGCCTACAGCGCGGGCAAATTGGCGATTCTCGTACACATAGCGCATCTGTGTCACCAGATGCTCGAAATCAGGCTCAGCCCAGCGCAGGCCAGTGTAGTACTCGCATTTTGCTTCGGCGGGAACGAGCGCACGTACGCGCACCATAAAGCCGAGGTCGGGGTTGATAAATTCGGTCTGACCACTCCAGTCGGTTGTAATTACCGGCACGCCGCAGGCCATGGCCTCAAGCAGCGGCATGCCCCAGCCCTCACCGCGCGTGGGCAGCACGAAGCAGTCGGCGCTACGATACAGGCTGCCAAGCTCTTCGGCAGCGATCTGCTGATTGAGCAGCAATGCCACGGGCGGGCCACGGCGCGGCAGCCGCAGCTCGGCGATCTGCCGCCCTACATCAACATCGCCATCGAAGTTATTCGTGCGAATAATTAGCAGCACATCGTCGTTTGGGCCGAAGGCGGCACTATAGGCGCGCAACAAGAGGTCGGGAGCTTTACGCTCGCCCCACTCAAACACCGACAGAAAGGTGAAGCGATCGCGGAGCGGGCGGGCGGGCAAGCCCGGGTGAAAGCGCGCCGGGTCGAAGCCCAGCGGAATGACGTGGATGGGCCGCTTCACGCCTGCCGCAGCGAAGGTTTCAGCCCCCCAGTGGCTGGGCGTCCACACCTCATCCATGGCATTACAAGCCGCTACCCAGTCGGTGGGTAGCCCATTGACCTCTAGCATGGTGAAGCCAATTTTATAGCCCGGGTGCGCAGTATAAAACAGGTTGGCCTGGTCGTAGCTTACCTGTGGCATGTCATTGCGCAGCGAGCGGGCGGCTATGGCTTGCAGTGCCGGGTGCGTGATACGGGCGGGCACCGGCCAGGGCGTAGGGCGGTACAGTAGCTCAACACCAAGCGTATCGAGCTGGAGCGCCATCTCTTCCGAGTGAATGGCGTACCCGCTTGGAATGCCCCAGCGCGATTGCCAGATCAGCGAGCGCTTCATACAGCTATCCAATCGCATCGAGCCGGGCAATAATCTTTGCGGCGGCGTGCGCCCAGGCCCACTCGCGTGCTACGGCTGCGGCGGCACGCGCGCCCGTTGCGCGAGCTTCGTCGCGGTGCTCGTAGATATGGCGCAACAGGTGTACCAGATGCTCGAAATCGGGCTCGGCCCAGGAAAAGCCCGCATAGTAGGGGTTGCGCGCCACGGCGGGCACCAGCCCGCGCACGCGTAGCGGGTAGCTGATATCTGCGCGCATAAACTCAGTCGGCGCGCTCCAATCGGTGGCGATGACCGGCAGGCCACAGGCCATGGCCTCAAGGATGGGCATGCCCCAGCCCTCGCCGCGCGTGGGTAGCACAAAACAATCGGCGCTGCGGTACAGGCTGCCCAGCTGGTAGGCAGGCAAATCCTGGTTGAGCAGCAGCGCCACGCGCGGGCCATCGGCGGGCAGGTTCAGCGTGGCAATCGCCTGCCGCACGTCGATGTCAGGGTCACGGTTATCGACTTTCAGCACCAGCGCCACATCGTCGTTGGGGCCAAAGGCGGCGTGAAAGGCGCGCA
>JAFEAS010000140.1 GCA_018266315.1 Chloroflexi bacterium SZAS-1
AACCACACCTACGATGCCGACAAAGTCGCCGAGCAGCACCTGATTGTGCGTTTGTCGCAGCCGGGCGAGCGCATGACCACCCTCGACGGCAAGCAGCACGAGCTATACCCGGTGCCTGGCACCAACATCGCCGCGCTGCTGGTGTGCGATCCACAGGCACCCGCTGGCGTAGCTGGGGTCATGGGCGGTGCCGATAGCGAAGTGAGCGAAACCACCTCGCGCGTGCTGGTGGAAGCGGCCAATTGGGAACCAACGATTATTCGCAAAATGGCACGCGGATTCAAGCTTCCCTCCGAGGCATCGCGGCGCTTCGAGCGGGGCGTAGATATTGAAATTGCGCCCTTGGCCCAGCGCCGCCTACTTCAGCTCTTACAGCAGGTAGCGGGCGGCACCATCGCGCAGGGCATGATTGACGCATACGCGCGGCCCTGGCAGGCACCGGTGCTCGATCTACCACCCAGCGAGATCAGGCGCATCCTGGGTATTACGCTCAGCGCCGAAGCAATTGCTGCGCTGCTACGACCGCTCGGGTTTGGCTGCGAGGTAGTGGGCGAACCAGCATGTGTGCGTGTCACGGTGCCCAGCTTCCGGCAGGATGTGAGCATGCTGGCCGATTTGTGCGAAGAAGTGGCGCGCATGTATGGCTATGATCGCATTCCTACCACGCACCTGGCGGATGATTTGCCCGAGCAAAGCGCTAACCTTGCGCTTGAGCTAGAGGAAAAAGTGCGCGATGTGCTGGTTGGCGCGGGCCTGGATGAAGCGATTACCTATTCGCTTACCAACATGGCTGCTGTGGCGAAGGTTGCGCCTACTGACACCAACCCCGCACCCTACCTCAAGCTCGCCAACCCCATCACCCCCGAACGCGAATACCTGCGTCGCTCGGGTTTGCCTACATTGCTTGAGGCACTGGCGAATAACCTGCGCGAACGCGAGCGCGTGCTTCTGTTCGAGATTGGGCGCGTGTACCTCAAGCGCGATGGCGCAGTGCTGCCCGACCAGCCGCGTGTGCTGACGATTGCGATGGCCGGTGAGCGCGAGCAGCGTTCGTGGCATATGCCCAAACCCGAGGTTATGGATTTCTTCGATCTGAAGGGCGTGGTTGAAACCTTAATCGCGCGCCTGAACCTGGCCGAGCAGCTGCGCTTCGTGCCGCTCACCGATGACGAGCGCTTTCACCCAGGGCGGGCGGCGCGGCTTGAACTACGACTAGCCGGGAAGGGCAAACCTACCAGCGACGCACCTGGCGAAGTGCTAGGCGTGTTAGGCGAGCTACATCCCGAGGTGCGCGAGCGCCTGGAGATGGGAGTGCCGCGCGTGCTGGCCGCCGAGCTAGCGCTTGAGCGCCTGATTATGCTGGCCCAGCCAACGGTGTATCGAGCGATTTCGCGCTTCCCGGCCACTACCCAGGATCTAGCCGTTATTGTGGAGCTGGATGTACCTGCCGAGCAGGTAGCAGCAGCCATTCGCAAGTATGCCGGGGCCGAACTTGAAGCGCTAGAGCTCTTCGATGTATACACCGGGCCGCAGGTGGGCGAGGGCAAGCGCAGCCTGGCCTATCGGCTCAGTTTCCGGGCGGCGAACCGCACCCTCAGCGACGCCGACATCAATAAGGTACGCGCTAAGATTATTCGCGGGCTGGAATACGACCTTAAGGCGGCGATTCGCGGGTAATCAGCACTACAAACNNGCCGCCCCCGCCTCTATACAACACACTACCCGCCGAATCTGGTATTTATTCCGCCTCATTATCGGCAGGTGGCCGCAGCGCCTGGCGTAACTGCTCGGCCAGCTCTTCAACCGGACGCAGCAACACCAGAAAATTCGCCAGCTGCTCAGGCGCAAACTCGCTGAATTGCTCAGCGGGTAGCACCGCCAGCAATTCACGCACACGCTCACGCAATATCGCTGCCGGGGTGCGTGTCGCCAGGCGTGCGCCCGCCGGGGCAGCAGCCATACGGTTCACGAACACACGCCGCGCAGCCGTATCGCTAGGGAAAGGCAGTGCAGGCCAACGCTCGGCATCGGCCCAGCCGGGCAGGTTGCGGCCCACCAGCGCCAAACGAATATCGCGCCGCTCCTGGGCAGCCGTGAGCATGTCGAGCACACGATCAGCGTCATCGCCATTTAGCCAGTGGCTTTCGGCTACAATCACTATCCAGCGGCGGCCAGCAAGCCCTTCGGCTAGCAGCTCAAGCCGCTGGGTAAATGGTACCGTTTCCCCCGTCGTAAGCGCCTGCCACAAATCGCGCCGACCTTCTAGCGCTAGCCCGGCGGCCAGCGCAAGGAGCAGGCGTAGCCCGGCGTTTGTTTCGATATCGGGCGGGCGGCAGCTATGCCAGATCACCTTCTGCCCGCGCGCTTGCAGCCGGGCAGCCAGCATCGCCGCCAGATCAAGCTTTCCAACACCCGCTGGCCCCCAGATTAATGCCAGCCCACCCCGGCGTAAGCGGGCCATATACTGTTCAAGCTCCGCTTCCTGGTCGAAATCAGCGCTTGGTACGGGCGGGGTAATCAGCGTTTCGGGTGGCGCGGCCTCGGGCAGATCGCCAAGTGCAGCAGGCAAAATCGCAGCCATCCGCTCAAGCGCTTCGCGCTTGGCTCGGCTATAGGTACTGGTACTCAGTGCCAGGGAATCTTGCAGAGTTGCGCGATCTTCGCCGGTTTCGTACTCGCCAGCAATAATCAGGTAATGGCGCCAGCGCGCGTCGTCGAGCACCGGGCCAGCTTCCGAAGGGCGCAAGCGGGTGATGGTTGCGCGCAAGGCTTCGCGCAAACGGCGACCGCGGCTGAGTTGGTCGCGCTCATCGGGTAACAGCAGCAGCGCCAGCTCGCTACGGCCCAGTGCCAGTGGTGGATCTTCGATCAGGTCGTCGAGGGCATCGCGCAGCATGCGCACCGGCGCGTGGGTTGCATCGTCGGCTTCTTCACGCAACTGGGCCAGCAAACGATAGAACGTGCTGCGTGGTGCAAGCAGCCCCTGTTCACGCAGGCGTGCCTCAACCCGCCGCCAGAGCAAGGGTGCAGCCATGCCCGGCTCGCTCCCCAGCTCTTGCCGAATTGCAACGATGAGCGGGCTTTCGCGCGCCACATGGCCGCCGCCGCGCCTTCGGCTTTGCAGGCCCGCCATACCCTCGCGCGCAAATGCACTACGCATCCGCCGGATGCTCTCGCGGCTTACACCAAAGGTACGAGCAACTTCGCCAACTGGCCGACCCTCGCGCAACAGCGCCGCCAGGATGCGATAACGCCGTAACGCGGCCTGGTCGTTGCCGAAGTTCGCTACCAGCTCGGTGCTGCTCAGGCGAGGAAGCTCCATAATGTCGCGTGATGTCCTGGTCTTTCTATATGTAAACCAGCGTTAAAAGGCCGGGTTACGCCGCCGGAAGATCGTGTCAACAGATACGCCACTATGAATGCGCTGGATCACTTCGGCCAGCAGGGGCGCGATCGAAAGCACGCGCAAGAACGACGATTGGGTGGCCTGTGGCTGGCGCAAACTATCGGTCGTTACCAGCTCGCGGATCGCACTGTGCGAGAGCCGTTCAAGCGCATTGCCTGCCAGCACGGCATGCACTGCGGCAGCATAAACCTCACGCGCACCATTAGCCATCAACAAATCGGCGGCCTCGATCATCGAGCCGCCGGTCAAAATCTCGTCGTCTACCAGGATGCAGCGTTTGCCGGCTACATCACCAATCAGGGTACGCGCCTCAACGCGCGAAAGCGGCTCGTCAGTATTATTCAATTGTTGAATGCGCCGCTTTTCAACAATTGCAAGCGGCGCGCCCAGTTGCTCAGCAAAATTGCGGGCGCGCTTGGCAAAGCCAAGATCTGGCGATACTACCACCATATCCGACCAGTTACGCTCGGCGAAGTGGCGCACCAACAAATGCACCGCGCTCAATTCATCGACCGGGATATTGAAGAACCCTTGAATCTGGCCCGCATGCAAATCGAGCGTAATCACCTGCTGCGCGCCCGCTACCTGTATCATATCGGCTAGCAAGCGCGCCGTAATTGGCACCCGTGGCTGGTCGCGCTTGTCGGTGCGGCCATACGCATAGTACGGAATCACCGCTGTAACCCGGCCAGCAGCGGCGCGCTTGCACGCATCGAGCATAATCAACAGTTCCATGATCCGGTCGCTGAGTGGCAAACCGAGCGACTGCACCACAAACACATCTTTCTCGCGGATGCTTTCATTGATACGAACGAAGATGTTCTCATTTGAGAACGAGGTCACGATCATATCGCCACGGGGAATACTCAGGCGTTCGCAGATTGATTCAGCAAGATCGGGGTTGGCGTTGCCGGTAAATATGCGAAGTTCATCGAAACGGCTGCTCATTGTGTCTCCAGGATTTGTGTCGTTCATGCTGCCGCGCCATCGGCGGAGACGATCGCTGGCAGGCCCGGCTGGCGGGCTAGCTCATTCGGCGATCGTGGCCGAGAAGCGCTGACCTTATAGCGGCTCATGGAAACATACAACCGGGGTGTTGTCAAATGAGGTTAGGGCGCAAATAGTGAAAGCTGGCGTACATGCGAGCGGTCTACACCTACGATAGCCCTGCATCACGGGCCTTCACAATCGCCTGGGCGCGGTCGCGCACCTGTAGTTTGCTAAGGATATTACTCACATGATTGCGCACTGTTTTCACGCTGAGTACGAGTATGGTCGCAATTGCGTCGTTGGCGTGGCCCTGTGCGATTAGACCTAAGATTTCGCGCTCACGCTCGGTGAGCTCGGGAAAGAGCGGCAATGAAACCTGCCGCAGCAGGCCGAAATACTGTATCATACGGCGGGCAATCGCAGGGCCGAAGATCGCCTCGCCACGACTCACCGCTGCGACAGCACGGATCAGATCATCGTAATGCGCGTCTTTCAGCAGGTAGCCGCGCGCCCCAGCTCGTATTGCAGCAAACACCGATTCGTCGTCATCGAACATTGTCACCACCAATATCCCTATGTGCGGGCTTATGTCGAGAATGGTGCGCGTAGCCTCGATGCCATTCATATCCGGCATTTTAATATCCATCAGCACAACATCGGGCTGGAGCGCCGCCGACATCTGCACTGCCTTCGCGCCTGTCTCAGCCATGCCAACGATCTCAATGTCGGGCTTGGTTGCAAGCATGGTGCGTATACCTTCTCGGTAGAAGGCATGATCATCGGCAATGAGCACGGAGATTTGTTCCACTACTAACCTCCTTGCACTACGACCGTGTTTCCAATTGGTAGCCAGGCGCTGATCGTTGTGCCGTGGCCAGGCTTGGTTACTATGTCAAGCCCCCCGCCAATCTCTTCGGCACGCTCGCGCATTGAGTGCAGACCTACGCCGGTTGTATTCCGCAGTACCATACCACAGCCATTGTCCTGAATATGCAGCCAGAGCGCTGCGGATGTGTCGCTCGTGTCCCTGGCACCGCCCGGTTGCAGCACTAATGTGACCCAACAGTGCTGGGCAGTGGCGTGGCGTACCACATTCGTTACGGCTTCGAGCACGATGCGGTACGCCGCAATCTCAAGCGCTGGCGGCAGTACAGGCAGCTCAGCAGCGCTGATTTCTACGATACATACGTCGGCTACAATTCGCTCAATCTCAAGGCGCAGTGCTCCCACTAGCCCATATTGGTCGAGCATTGGCGGGCGTAGTGCATACACCAGATGCCGAATATCGCCAATGACTGCGCGCACCTGCGTTTCGATTTCGCCGAGCAGCGCGATACTTCTGGCCGGGTCATTCGGGATGAGGGCAGCTACTAGGCCAATGCGCTGGGTGATGCTTGCCAGGGTTGGCCCCATACCGTCATGGAGATCGCGGCGCATGCGCAAGCGCTCATCCTCGCGAGTAATCACCAGGCGCTGGCGTGAGCGCAGTATTTCCGCATTGAGCACAATTGTGTGAAGTACAAAACCCGTTTGTCGTGCCAATTCACCGAGGAGCTGCTGTTCGTCCTGGCGAAAGCGTTGCTCACCAGAGCGGAGCGCTACGATCAATTGTCCGATCGTCTCGCCTCGGTAGTTCATCCCGAAGGCGCGCAGCTGCGATGCTTTGGCGGGGCGCGTACCAAATGTCGCTACCAGAGGGGCGTCCACTTGCGCCGTCTCCGCTGGTGCGGCACGCGATTGTTCGATGCTGACATATGGCAGCTTCAACGCCTTCGCCACTGTCTCGGCAATCAGTGCAAGCAATTGGGCTGGCGAACGTGGTGCATCAAGCTGCTGGCCAAGATGCGCAATAATGGTATATGGATCGTCGCGCACCCCATACATCAGCCGGTCGACTACTTGTTGCAGGCGAGTGCGCAATGGTTGAAACCCGACCGCAACCAGCCCGGTAGCGAGCAGCGCGCCGAACAGATCGTTGGTGGCCTGGAAGAGGGTATTAAAGGCGGTTACCAGGCCGATATAGAACATGATAACAATGATTGTGAGCACACCGTGCACCAGAACCCGGTTAATCACTAAATCCAAATCGAACAGTCGGTAGCGCAGCACCGCAACCGCCAGGCACACCGGCAGTAGCCCCATGCCGAGTGCTTGTAGCACAATGCGGCTCTCTAAATACCAATGGTACTGCGGGAGGAGGCCACTATCTACAAACGCCGAGATGCCATAGTAAAGCAAGCCGCCCAGCGTGGCGGCGAGCATGCCAGCGGCGATCCACCAGGTCTGCTGACGCTGGATGACATCGCTGCTTTTGAGGTAGCGCAGCACCAGCGCGGCAATGCCCGAGCCAAACCAACCGATGCCAACTAGCAGCGAGGCGAGCGGGGTTGCGCGCCAGGTTGGGCCATAGATCGTGTTGAACGGTAGGTTGGGGAACAGCAGCCAGGCAAGATTGGCGACACACCATATCACGGCTAGCGGGCGTGTCCAGGGCGGTGTGAAGCGGCCATCGGGGAAGATGTAGAGCAGCGTTAGCGCGCAGATCATCTCGACCGCCCGCAATATCAGCACCGGCCAATGCCAGGTATCGGCCACACTACTCCACTGCGGGTTGATCAGCGCATCGGTCATGCTGGTTTCGACGGCACCAAGCAATACCAGAGTTAATGCAAGAAACAGTGCGATTGGGTCGTGGGGGCGCTTCAGCGCGATGAATAAAGCCACGCCGAAGAAGAACACTGCCAGCCCCACTTCTACCACCATCAGGAAGGAGGCTGTAATCTGCCGCGCCTCTTGTGGGAGAACAGGATTGAGCTCACGATAGCGTGCCGGGATGCCAGCGAGAGTCAGGCTGATTGCTAGCGAGGCGATCAACCCAAGCGCAGTCCATAGTGCGAACAGCACCATACGGCGCGTAGCGCGGGCCGGTGAGGCAGCCGATGCAGCGGCCATAGCCACTCACTTGCGAAATAGGTAGCACGGTAGCATTCGCACTATTGTAGCGCAAGGTGCGCGGAATGCAATTGCGAGGCGCGGCGAAGCCGCAAACGATGTGGCCCTGAGCGGAACG
>JAFEAS010000141.1:0-3607 GCA_018266315.1 Chloroflexi bacterium SZAS-1
GTGGCTGGCTCGTATTCCTCATGCGGCAGGTGCCCACTTCCTTCAATCACGCGTAGCGTTGCATTGGGCAGCATGCCTAGCAGCCGGTGCGCATCCGCCACCGGAAACACCGGGTCGGCAGCACCCCAGATCACCAGTGTACGCTGGCCCAGCTCGCGCAGGCGTGCTGGTACCGCCCGTGCCGGGTCGCTATCTTTCGGCGAGCGCGCCTGCCACACCTGTGCCAGGGTAGTGCCGCGCACCGCCACCGGGGCTGCATAGCCTTGAACCACGTCCTCAGTCAGCCAGGCGTGAGCCTTTGACACAAAGCGCAGGCCAGGCCGCACCAGGCGCGGCGCAGTGGAATAAAACGCCAGCGCATACCCAAGCACCGGCAGATCGACCAGCCGCGCAATCGGTGGCCGCATGCTAGCAAAGGCCTCGGGCGCAAGCACTACCAGCGAACGCACGCGCGCTGGGTCGTCGAGCGCGATCTGCATCGCCACGCGCCCGCCAAACGAGTGGCCGACGAAATGCGCAGCCCGCACCCCCAGGGCATCTAGCGCGCCCGCCAGCAGCGTAGCCTGTAGCTCGGTGGTATACACTGGCCCGGCCGGGCGCGCCGACGCGCCATAGCCAATCTGGTCGGTCGTAACCACCCGGTAGCCCGCTGCCAATAAGGCCCTGCGTTGCGCGCGCCAGGTGAAGGCCCAGGCACCAAAGCCGTGTACCAGCACCACCGTCGGCGCATTGGCTGGACCATCATCCTGGTAGTGAATCGCGTAGCCTTGCACCTGCACAAAGCGATCATCACCCGCAAACTCGCGCAGGCTCAACCGTTCGCGCCGGGGTGTAAGCAGGTAGGCACCCAGCAATAAGCCAGCGAACAGCAGCAGCGGAACGATCAGGCACATAGCATTCTTTCTTACTTTGCGGCTCTTCGCGCTACTGTAGCCGACACACCAGCGCGCGTCAAATTATTGCGCAGAGGGGCATACAAACGCAATGTGGTACAATACAGCCGAATTCCTTCCCGAGAGAGAAAGGCAACATCCGTGAGCGATACGCAGTATGATGTTGTGGTTATTGGTGCCGGGCCGGGCGGCTACGTTGCGGCCATTCGCAGCGCTCAGCTTGGCCTGAAAACCGCCATCGTCGAGCGCGAATATTGGGGCGGCGTATGCCTGAATATCGGCTGTATCCCCACCAAAGCACTTTTGCATAGCGCCGACCTGCTGGAAGAGGCGCGCGATAGTAAGCAATTCGGCATTGTCATCCCCCAGGTCGATGTCGATTGGGGCGGGGTGATGAAGTATAAAGAGAAGGTCGTCAAGCAGATGACCGGCGGCGTGAATTTCTTGATGAAGAAGAATAAGATTGACACGTACAATGGCAGCGCCAAATTTGTCGACCGTACTACGATTAGCGTCACCAGCAGCGACGGCAAGGAAAGCCGTGTCACCGCCAAGAACATTATTATCGCCACTGGCTCACAGCCGCGCGCGCTGCCACCAATTGGCGGCGTGTTCGATGAAGATCGAATCATTTCCTCTACCGGCGCGCTAGCGCTGAGCGCGGTGCCCAAGTCGATCATTATTGTTGGTGCGGGAGCCATTGGTGTCGAGTTCGCTTCAGCGTTTCGCGCCTTTGGTGCGCAGGTAACGATCATCGAAGCGCTGCCGCGCCTGGTTCCGGTCGAAGATGAGGAGATCAGCGCCGAGCTGGCGCGCGCCTTCAACAAGCGCGGCATTAAAGTATTCACCGGCGCCAAGCTCACCAAGATCGACAAAGGCGATGGGCAGGTGACGGCAACCTTCACCGATGCCGATGGCAAAGAGCAGCAACTCACCGCCGAGCGCCTACTGCTGGGTATTGGCCGCGCGCCTAACACCAAAGACCTGGGCCTGGAAGCGGCGGGCGTCGAGCTCGATCAGCGCGGCTTTGTCAAGGTTGATGACTTCCTCAAAACCAACGTCCCAGGCATCTATGCGATTGGCGATGTGGCCGTTACCACACCCTGGTTGGCTCACAAAGCCTCGGCTGAAGGCATTATGGTGGCTGAGGAAATCGCCGGGCACACGGTTCAGCCGATCAACTACCGCAAAGTGCCAGGCTGCACCTACAGCAACCCCGAGATCGCCAGCGTCGGCCTTACCGAAGCCCAGGCCCACGAGCAGGGCTACGATGTGAAGATCGGCAAGTTCCCGTTCTCGGCCAATGGCAAGGCAACTATCCTGGGCCAGCGCAATGGGTTTATTAAGATCGTGGCGGAAAAAAAGTACGACGAGGTGCTGGGCGTCCATATTATTGGCCCGCACGCCACCGAGCTGATCGCCGAGGGTGGTGTTGCGCTCTCGCACGAGGCCACCGCCGAATCGCTCATGCGGACGATCCACGCCCACCCGACGCTGTACGAGGCGCTGGGCGAAGCCGAGCACGCCACTGCCGAGGGCGCTGCGATTCATATTTAATAGCAACAGGCAGATAGAGTTCTGTCGCCGTTACTCGTAGGGAATAACTATGCCCGTCATGATCAACCTGACCAGCGCCGCACACGGCGGTACCAGCTTGCAGTGTGGCACGCACGAAAGCTGTGGCGTCAACTGCACCTGCGGCTGCCCATATACCGGCATGGTCGAACAGGGGCGCGTCGAGCTGATCACCGATGTGGAGCAGCGCTACCCGCAAGAATGGCTAGGCTTCGTTATCCCGCCGGGTGAGGATGAGTTTGTCCCCGAGCGCGGCATGCTGGTGGTGCACAGCACCGACGATAACGAGGTGTGGGACGCAATTAGCCAGGTGACACACAACCAGGTGGTGCATGTGTACTACAACGGCACGCTCGCCAGCTACCTCGATTGGGCCGAACAAACGCCTGCCTACCCGGCGGTGTAGCTACAAGCATAGCCCGTTTCAGCACAACAAAACCTGCGGGAGTGGCGCAAACCACTCCCGCGGGTTTTGGCTACCTACACCTGCTCAATCACGCGCTGGACATGAGTAGCATAATCTGGCGTGAGGTGTTCGTACTCGCCCGCGAGCAGCGGCGACGAAATCAGGAAATCGGCAGAAGCGCGGTTACACGCCACCGGAATATTCCATACCACCGCGATGCGGATAAGCGCCTTTACGTCCGGGTCGTGCGGCTGTGGCTCCAGCGGATCCCAGAAGAAGATTAAGAAGTCGATCTCGCCCTCGGCGATTTTCGCACCAATTTGCTGGTCGCCACCGAGCGGCCCGCTCATAAGCTTGTGAACCGGGAAATCGAGCGCTTGCTCAAGCAGCTTGCCGGTCGTGCCAGTGGCATAGATCGTATGATTCGCCAGCACTGCCCGGTTCCAGCTTGCCCACTCGATGAGATCCTGCTTCTTATTGTCGTGCGCAACTAGCGCAATCCGTTTTTTCCCTTCAAGAATGTAATCCATTGACAGTGTACCTCCGTAATAGCATGAGGCCGCACTGCCCTGGAATCAATCATTGATGGGGGTAGCATAGCACACGTTGCGCCTTGCTACTAGCGCGAACAACCTGACCAGAAGCTGATAGTTCGCTCATATCCGCTTCGGGAGAGCACTAGGATTTTCGCCTACTCAAACAAATTCTTCATGTTCTTGGTGATGTTTTGCGC
>JAFEAS010000141.1:3640-5961 GCA_018266315.1 Chloroflexi bacterium SZAS-1
AGTACCTTGCTGCCGCAGGCAAACAGACAAGTAAGCGAAAGTCCTAAACGCATCATTCGAATGTATGATTGACGCACAGACATTCTACTGGTATCATACAAACCGTTAGTTTGCTGAACTAATTGAATCAATGACCTACACTAACGCCAACGCCCGCCGCCTCTTAGGCTTATTCGAGCGAATGCGCGCCGCCAAAGCGGGCGGTGTAATCGCGCGCATGCAGGCGCTCAACCTTTCATTTTCGCATATTCGTGCGCTGCATTTACTGGTGACCGTTCCACAATTACCAATGAAGGAGCTGGCAGAAAAGCTTGGGTTCACGCCGCCATCGGTAACAGCGCTTACCCGCCGCCTGGTTGCTACCGGAATGGTGCAGCGCCAGCCCAATGTTCACGATAGCCGCGTTGTGCTCCTTTCAATTACCGAGGCTGGGCGCACACTCATTCAAGAAATTTACCACGAGCAGCTAAGCGGTATGGAACGCATGCTCGATGGCTTGACGCTCGACGAACAGCAGCAGTTTCTCACGCTGCTTGAGCGGGCGGTTTCAACCTTATTAGGCGAGTTCCCGCCGCAACCCACCTACTAAGTACTGCGGCTCGCACCGTACAGGAGGATTGTTTGCAAGCTTCACCTGCACGCCAGCGCTGGGGCAACCGCGCCGCTGGCCCGCGTAATGGCGGCCTGGGGCGCGCACTGCGTTACCTGGGGCATCAGAAACGTAGCGCCGCCATGGCCTATAGCGCCCTGGTTGTGGCGACGATTGCGCAGCTGGCAGTGCCCCAGCTGGTGCAGAATATGATCGATGCCGTGACCAACGGCACGATTGCGAATGCGATTCTTACCCGCGTGCCGCCCGCCCAGCAAGGGGCCGCCGCACAGCGGGTAGGCACTACGCTCGACCAGCTGCGCCTCAACCAGGCGAATGCCGAGTCGCTGCTGATCAACGCCGCGCTGATCATCGTTGCGTTTGCCGTGATGCGCGGCGTATTTTCGTTCATTCAGGCATTCATGGCCGAGAAAACCTCGCAGGGCCTGGCCTTCGATCTGCGCAACGAGATTTTCGCCAAGGTTCAGCGCCTGTCGTTCAGCTACTACGACCGCAACCAGACCGGTCAGCTCATGATCCGCGCCACCGACGATGTCGAAAAGGTGCGTATGTTCATTGCGCAGGGCCTGGTATTGGCCGCGCAGGCATTTCTGCTGCTTGGGGTGGCACTGATCATTCTCTTCTGGACCAACTGGCAGCTCACGCTGTGGATTCTGCCGACTCTCCCGGTCGCGCTGGTGCTCTTTATGATCTTTGGCGCAGTAAGCCAGCCGCTTTTTGGCGAAGTGCAGCGCCGCCTTTCGGCATTAAATACCATTCTGCAAGAAAACCTGGCGGGCATTAAGGTGGTGAAAGCGTTCACGCGCGAACCCTACGAAGAGGCGCGCTTCGATGCCGCTGCAACCGACCTGATGGCCCAGCAGCTGCGGGTGAGCCGGGTGTTCTCGTTCCTCTTCCCGGTAGTATTTCTGATTGCGCAGCTCGGCCAGGCCATCATCCTCTACTTCGGTGGCAAACAGATCATCGGCGGCACGCTCAACCTGGGCGAGTATCAGAAATTCAGCCTGTACCTGATTTACGTGTTTTTCCCGCTCGGCCAGCTCGGCTTTATCATCTCGCTGATGGCCCAGGCCGGTGCCTCAGCCGGGCGTATTTTCGAAATTCTCGACTCGAAGAGCGATATTGTTGATAAACCGGGCGCGATTGCCCTGCCGCCGATCCAGGGTAATGTCGAGTTTAAGAATGTCACGTTCCGCTATTTCGGCAGCAGCGAGGCGGTACTGAAGAATGTAAGCTTCGCCGCCGCGCCAGGGCAAACGATCGCACTGCTCGGCGCGACCGGCAGCGGCAAAACGACGATTATCAACCTCATCCCGCGCTTCTACGATGCCAGCGATGGCAGCATCACGATCGACGGGCATGATGTGCGCGATGTAACCATCGATAGCCTGCGCTCGCAGATTGGCATTGTGCTGCAAGAAACCAACCTGTTCAGCGGCACCATCCGCGATAATATTGCGTTTGGCCGGCCCGATGCCACGCTTGAGCAGGTACAGGCCGCGGCCCAGGCCGCCGCCGCCCACGATTTCATTATGTCGTTTCCACAGGGCTACGATACGCCAGTAGGCGAGCGCGGCACCACGCTTTCGGGCGGGCAGCGCCAGCGCGTTGCTATTGCCCGTGCGCTGCTGCTCGATCCGCACATCCTGATCCTGGATGATTCAACCAGCAGCGTTGACCTGCAAACCGAGCACCTGATTCAGCAGGCGCT
>JAFEAS010000141.1:5995-6893 GCA_018266315.1 Chloroflexi bacterium SZAS-1
AACGCCGACCAGATTCTGGTGCTCGACAAGGGCGAAATTGTGGCGCGCGGCACGCACGAGGTGCTAATGGAAAACAGCCCGATCTATGCCGAAATCTACTCGTCGCAGCTGGTGGGCGATGGTCTCGTTACTGCTGCTGCGTAATTCTGGCGGACTGACCGCCCCATAGAGATAGTGGAGCTATAACCATGATGGGAGGCCCTGGCGGCCCTGGCCGCCTGCTTAATACCGAAACCTCCAAGCCGAAAAACACTGGGGCCACGCTCGCGCGCTTCGGCGATTACTTTCGCCAGCATTGGGTGGGCGTGCTGCTATCGCTGACGCTGATAGTCGCATCGGTATGGACACAAGTGACAGCGCCGGATTTAATCGGTCAGGCGGTTGACTGTTACCTGTTCCCTAATCCGGCGAACTGCTGGTACACCACCGCTAATGTCAACGCCACCGCCGATGCACGCATCGCCGGGCTGCTCGGATTGGTGGGCTGGCTCACCGCGCTGTTCATTGCCGGGGCAATCTTTGGCGGCGGCTCGTTCTACGCGATGAACTGGTCGGGTCAGCGCGCGCTGCGCCAGATCCGCGAAGATTTGTTTACCCAGATCCATCGCCTGTCGCTCGGCTATTATGCCGAAAACGAGGCGGGCAATGTGATGAGCCGCATCACCAGCGACACCGACACGATCCAGCAGGCGCTTGGGTTCGCGCTGATCAATGTGCTGAGCGGCGCGCTGCTGATTGTGTGGATCGTCATCAAGATGTTGCAGGCAAACGTGGTGTATGCGCTGCTGAGCCTGAGCGTTGTGCCAATTATGGCGCTGGCGACCTTTTACTTCTCGGGACAGGCGCGCAAGGCATTTCGGCAGAGCCGCCGCGAAATGGGCAATGTGAACGCAGGTTT
>JAFEAS010000142.1 GCA_018266315.1 Chloroflexi bacterium SZAS-1
TTTAGGCAATCACAACATTAGCTGGGCATCGCTTCTGTGCTGTGAGGAAATGCTGGCACAATACAAAAACAATATCAATATAATCTTACAAATATTAGGTAAACATATGATTGCAGAATATGTTCAATTTGTTATCAATAGAATTGGCACTCTGCTTCTCAATTCGGTTAAACTTGCATGGTCTGGTGACGCGTGGGAGGCGGCTGCGCCCGCTCAGGAATCATACCTGATCAATCTGAGTAAATATCGCCACCCAGAGCAAAACTAAAGCGAGCAAGCTATGGATTCAAGCGCACCCTACATTAGTGCAAATGTTGGGCGCTTCAGGGGCTTTGCCGATCATTACGATGCCTTTCGCCCGCAGCCGCCTGTGATGTTGGTAACCATCCTTACTCAGCTGGCTGAGGTGCCCTACCCAATGCTGGTGGTGGATGTTGGCAGCGGCACTGGCCTTTCAACGATACTGCGGTACGCCTTCTTGTCGCTATGTGCTGTTTTCTGCACTTCGCTGCCGCAGGCAAAAGCAACACTAAGCTGCTGAACCACCCAACCGGGTGAATCCTACTCCTCTAAAATCATACGAGTTACGCGGTCGCCCGCGTTTAAGGAATAGTGCCTGCGGCAGCAAGGTACCAAACTGTTTTTGGTGTTCCGCAGTTGGCGCTTCGCGCCAACTGCGGAACACCATGATACAAACGTACCGCTCTGCCGAAGGCCAAAAGGCCACCCGCGTAACTCCTCTAAAATCACAGGACCTACGCAGGTGCGTTGTTCGGCAGCGGAATGGGCAGCTTTTTGCCTGCAGCAGCATGATCCTTGCCGATCGGTATGTGCAGTTTTTCTGCGCTCCGCGCAGAAAAACTGCACATACCGAACATGAAGCGTACCGCGCTGCCGGCTCAGTCCGCCAACTGTGTAGGCCCTACCATATTCATCCTTGACACAACCGCTAGGTCACGATTGTATATTCTGAACATTCCGTAACGTCTTAAATAGTTCGACGGTAAAATAATTAATCATTCGTTGTAGTAGTACATTTGCGAGAAAATGGAGAAACGTTCGTGTTTGCCAAAGTATATAGTTGCGCTGTCGTTGGGCTAGAAGGTCAGCCAGTTGAGGTTGAGGTTGATATTAGCCAGGGGTTGCCCAGCTTCCAGATTGTTGGGCTGCCCGATACTGCCGTACAGGAAGCCAAGGAGCGGGTACGTGCCGCTGTGAAGAACTCGGGGGCTTCCTTTCCAATGAAACGGCTGACTGTTAACCTCGCGCCCGCCGACATTCGCAAGGCTGGCCCAGCCTATGATCTGCCAATTGCGGTGGGGTTGCTGCTCGCCTCTGAGCAGACCCACGGCCAGATCGAAGGCGCACTATTCGTTGGCGAGCTGGGGCTAGATGGCAAGCTGCGCCATACCGACGGCGTACTACCAATGGTCAGCGTCGCACGAAGCCATGGCATCGAAACTGTATATGTGCCATTTGAAGATGCACCTGAGGCTGGCCTGATCGAAGGCACAACGGTTATCCCCGTGCCCTCACTTGCCGATCTGGCGGCCCATCTGGTCGGCGAACGATGTCTCCAGCCCTACCTGGCGGCACCTGTAGCGGTTGATGAAGAAGTAACATATCCGGTTGATTTTCAAGATATTCGTGGGCAGGAGCATGCCAAACGCGCGCTCGAAATAGCTGCGGCTGGCGGACACAACGTACTCATGAGTGGTTCGCCAGGCGCGGGCAAAACCCTAATGGCGCGCGCACTACCCTCAATCTTACCGCCAATGAGCCTGGATGAAGCACTTGAGGTAACCAAAATCTACTCTGTGAGCGGCATGCTGCCACCTGGCCGCCCGCTCGTGCGCCAACGGCCTTTCTGCGCACCGCATCACACCATTTCGCAGGCCGGGCTGGTTGGCGGCGGCTCCCGCATTAAGCCGGGCGAAATCACACGAGCGCACCGGGGCGTGTTATTCCTCGACGAATTGCCCGAGTTTGGTATGCAAACGCTGGAGGTGTTGCGCCAGCCGCTCGAAGATCGGGTAGTAACCATCAGCCGTGCCTCAGGCTCACTTACCTTCCCGGCAAACTTTATTATGGTGGCGGCTATGAATCCCTGCCCTTGCGGCTGGCACGGCGACATTGAGAAGCAATGCACCTGCTCGGCCTCTGTAGTAACGCGCTACCAGAAGCGCATCAGCGGGCCGCTGCTCGATCGCATCGACATTCATGTTGAGGTTGCGCGCGTGCCGTATGAAAAGCTCGCCGCCGAACGCCAGGGCGAATCCTCGCTGGTGGTACGCGAGCGAGTGAAGGCTGCACGGCTGCGCCAAGTCGCCCGTTTTCATGGTACGCGACTGCGCACCAACGCCGATATGGGGGCAGCCGAGGTACGGCGTTTCTGCCCGCTCGATGCACCCAGCCAGCGGCTTATGCAGGCAGCCATGCGTCAGCTCCAACTCTCGGCGCGCGGTTATCACCGCGTACTCAAGCTTGCACGCACCATCGCCGACCTGGCCGGGGCCGAAGAAATTGGCGCGACGCACTTAGCAGAAGCGCTTCAGTACCGACCTCGGCGAGTAGAATAGCGAAAACACCCTGGAGTGCCAGTGTTTGGCAGCTATATACGCCGAAAAAACCGTTTACGCGTGGGCGCGCCCCCACACACATAGGGCTTTTACCTACCCGGCCGATTGCCTCTTCTTGGTGGTGTTTTGTGCTCTCCACAAAACATCACTATTTTGGTGTTCCGATTGTGGCGCTCTGCGCCACAATCGGAACACCATCAACAAAAAGTACCGCTCTGCCGAAGGCAAAACACTCACCGTGTAACTCGTGCCAATAAAAACTACCGCGCGCGCCGAACGTTATGTTCGGCGCGCGCGGTTTATCATCAGCAGCCTATCACGGCAGGTAGCCACCAAAACTACCTTGGGCAAGCATAGCCCGGCCTGGCACAGACACCTTCCCCCCACCAATGTGCCAGCGAATGAGGAGTATACCTGGGAAAGCAGGCAGCATCGTTTATGTTATGTTGTGCGCTGCATCGCGTTATCGAGCTGCTGTACCAGCGCCTCAAACAAGTCGCTCTCGGTAATAATACCGATTACATGCTGCTCATCGTTCACAACCGGCAAGCCACCGATCTTATTTTCAATCATCAGCATCGCCGCCTCGCGCAGCCCGGTTTCGGGGGCTACCGTGATCGGCTCGGTGCTCATCACCTCGTACACCTTTACCGTGCGCAGGCCCTCGGCAACGTCGAATGGATCGAACCCGGCAGCGCGCAGCACATCGGCACCGCGAATATCGCCTTGGGTGATGACGCCGCGCAGTTCGCCGGTATCGATCACCACTGGCAGGCGGCGCACATCGTGCTCGTGCATCAGCGCAAGCGCCTCACTAAGTGGCGCGGCTAGGTTAATGGTGATGGCAGGTGCTCGCATCCAGAAGCGAATCTCTTCTTCAGCTGGAATAGCGCGCTGCGCAATTGGCTGAACACGTAGGGTTGTCATCGTAAACCTCCTGCTGTTGCCCGGCCGATGATGTATACATGCAGCATAGCAAGATCGGCTTAGGCGGGCGTTATGGTTCGGCAACCACTTGTGCCTGTTTCACCATCCAGCCAGGGTGGTTACGAAAGCACTTATGAAGGTTATGAACCATTTACTCCAGCCCTATGCGAGTTTGTTACGATCATTGAAGATAACCATGGATGATGGCATAAGGAGGCCGCGATGCCGATCGACGTTGTTGCAAGCGCTACGCTCCAAAAGGGCTTGCACTTTACCGGTAGTGTTGCTGGGGGTAACACCATCGAATTCGACTCACCCAGTGGGGCCGGGCCTTCACCAATGGAGGCTGTGCTTATGAGCCTGGCTAGTTGTAGTGGCATGGATGTTATTTCAATTTTGCGCAAACAGCGCCAGCCTGTTGAAGGGCTTGAAGTGCGTGTGCGCGGCCAGCGGCGCGATGAGCACCCTACAGTGTTTACTACAATTCAAATTGAATATGTTGTGCACGGCCAGGATGTCGATCCAGCCGCGGTCGAGCGGGCAATTACGCTATCGCGCGAGCGCTACTGCCCGGTGTGGGCCATGCTCGGCCACAGTGTTGCAATTACGCCAATGTTCCGGGTGGTAAGTGGCGATCTTGCAATTAGGCCGGTCGATTAGCTCCAGCTGCGTGGAGGCGCGGATTCCTGCGCAGCCCGTATGGAGATCGCTATGAAAACACTATTAGTTCCGCTCGATGGATCGTTGCTCGCAGAACAGATCCTCCCGTATGTACGTGTGTTGGCACCGCTGCTTGAGGCGCGCGTGCGCCTAGTGCAGGTAGTGCCTGAGATCGAGACGCCCTCGCTGTTAAGCGAAAATGTGGCAAATATCTACAGCATGAGCACGCCCGTTGGGGCGCAGCACGAGCGCATACATACTGTGCTGGAGAATACGATTGCGAACGCTGAATCGTACTTAGCAGAGCGTGCGCAGCGGTTGCAAGAAGCCGGGCTGGATGTAACCTACGACGTGCAAAGCGGCCCGGCTGCCGACATTATTGTCGAAATCGCCCATGCTGCTCATATTAGCATGATTGCGATGGCGACACATGGCTACAGCGGGCTACAGCGTTGGGCGCTGGGTAGTGTCGCCGATCGGGTGGTGCAGGTAGCCCCAGCACCGGTTTTTCTCATCCGTGCGACGCGCTATACCCCAACAAAGGCGTATAGTCTTAATCGCGTGTTACTGCCGCTCGATGGCTCGACGCTATCGCTGCAAGCGCTGCCGATCGCCCGCGAAATTGCAGCCAAAGCCCAGGCAGAGCTGCTGCTAGTTGAAGCAGTTGCACCACCGATTGAAACCTACCCAAGTGTGCCCGCTACACCGGTGCCGCCTTACGGAACAGTGCTCAATGCGCTGCACGAGCAGGCCAGCCGCCAGCTCAATGCGGTTGCAGCCGAGCTGCGCAACGATGGGCTGACCGTGACCCCGGTTGTCGACAATGGGCATGCCGCTGAGGTGATTGTCGATGAGGCGACACGCCGAAATGCCAGCCTGATTGTGATGGCAACCCACGGGCGCGGCGGGCTACGCCGGTGGGCGATGGGCAGTGTGGCCGACAAAGTGCTGCACGCGGCGACAATGCCGCTCGTACTGGTGCGCGCCCAATAGGCGATGAATGGTTGAGGATTTTGGTGCGTCGCAGGGTGCAAGTGCGTGTACACTGCGACGCACCATTATTGTTGAGTTAATCCTTATACGGGTCGAACACATCCTCACCCGCCATCGCCACCCCTAACGGGCGCAGGGTGTGCAGCACACGAATGCTACCGGTATGCGCTTCCAGCACCTCGGGCAAGCGGCGGTAGACATGCGGGCTTTCGTCGGTGCCAGCGCCACGCAGCTCAACACCTTCACGCGCGAGCCATTCGTGCATCATCTCGCGCGAAACCGCCCCCGGCTTGATCTGCTCTTGCACGCGGCGGCCATGCTGCTTCACCCAGCGGCGCTTTCCTGCGGCGGCGGTGCGGCTCATCACGCGCCCGGCACCATGCACGGTACTATGCAGTGCCGCGCGCGCCTCGTCGCTCGCCACGCCTTCCACAATCACGCTGATATCGCCCATTGAGCCGCCGATGAAGCCGCGCTGGCCCGGCCAAGCCGGAGTAGCGCCTTTGCGCACGACAATCACCTGCTCGTCGTTGTGGGTTTCAACCCAGGCATAGTTGTGGTGATTGTGAACTTCGTCAGTTGCCTGCGCGCCCAGAATGCCAAGCACCTGACTCACCACGAAATTGCGCCCAGCGTAGGCATAGCGCCCGGCCAGCTCCATCGCCTGCCAGTACGCCTGGCCTAGATCGGTACGCAGCGAAAGCACCGTCGCGGGCTGATCCATATGCTCGCCCGGCGCCTTATCGTCGAAGGCGCGCCCAGCCGCCAGGTTGAGGAAGCCACTAGCAGTACGGTGGCCCAGGCCACGGCTGCCGAAGTGTACCCCAACCCACAGCCAGCCTTCCTCATCCGCAAAGAGATCGACGTAGTGGTTGCCCGAGCCTACCGTGCCAAGCTGTTCGCGGGCAAGCTGCTGAAGCTTACCCAGCTGCGGAATATCGCGCCAGGTCGGGTCGTCGAATAGCGCGTGGTCGCGCGCTTTGCCGCTCACCTGGCCGACACCGAAGACGACGGTGCGCGCAATCGCGTCCATCACCTTGGCAATGCGCGGGCGAATATCGTCGGCGCGCAGGTTGGTGCGGGCCGCCTTATTGCCGCACGAAATATCGTAGCCGACACCGCTGGGGCTTACTGCCTCGCGGTAGGCCACTACGCCGCCGATTGGCATGCTATAGCCCTTATGGCCGTCGGCCATCAGCGCCGCTGCAGCTACTTCGCGGTCGGCGGCACAGCGCGCAATCTGCGCCAGGGTCGCTTCTTCGTGCTGGCCCCACACCGGAATGTTGTTAATTCGCGTGAACATCAATGCCCTCCATTTCGCGCAGTGTTTCGCGGGCAATATAAATAATCTCTTCCAGCCAGGCGCGCAGCTCGGCGCGCGGCAGCGTTGTGGCGTCACTGAGTCGACCCGCCGAGGCATAATCGTGCAGCAGATCGAGCCGCAGCGCCAATTCCTCCATACCTTCGGCGCTATAATCGCGGCGAATGCGCTCGGCCAGGGCCAACGTGAGAACGCTCATAACGGCACCTCTTCTGGTTGTAGATTGATACGATCAACGTTTACAAGCAGGGTAGCGTAGGCAAACAAAAAGCGTGAAGCGTTGCGCTTCACGCCTGGAGGTTGCCGATCGGCAGCGAGCAGATCAGCGTTGTTCCTCCAGGGCGTGGCGGCGTGGATCAAACCCACACAGGTGCCATACACGCCGCAGGCTCCAGCGGCTACCGGGCATAGCGATGCACGCATTACCGGCGCGCTGCATAATATTGAGCCGTATTGTGTGTATGGTGGCACGCATGGCTATTTCCTCACCTCAAGCGTCGTTTCTTCGAGCATGGTCAGAATACTCGAACCCTTAATAAAAATGCGGCGAATGCTATCGGGCCGACTGGCCGCCAGCTGACCGGCGGCAATCAGGCGTTTGACCGTGCTCAAGCTGACGCCCAGCAGCTCGGCGGCTTCCTCCCGTGAATACACGGCATCGGGATGTATTGGCTCGTGCTTCATACTTACCTGCTACCCTTCATGTACATATACGCTGAGTGTAGCATGGTGCTCAGCAGTTGTCAAGGGTTCAAATTAGCATTAAAGGGTTATGGATGGTGCCGCAGTGCTTCAAATACCGCCGCGAAATCGGCAGTATCGAGGCCGAGGTTGCGGGCCATACGGTACAGCTCGCGCGCTGCCGCCAGGGTGGGCATCGGCACGCCATGGGCATCGGCGGCACGCAGCGCGTAGGTTGCATCTTTATGCATCCAGCGCAGCGCAAAATTTGTGTCGGCATAGCTATGGCTTAGCATCGCCCCCAGCTTACTCTGCACAATCGGGCTGCCCGGCGCACCACTACGGATCAGCCCCGCCACCTGCGCCATGTCCAGCCCGGCGCGCTCGGCTAATGCCAGCCCTTCAGCCAGCGCGGCCGTTTGCACCGCGCCCATCAGGTTGTTGATCAGCTTCATCGTCGCGCCAGCGCCATTCGGCCCAAAGTGAATAATTTCCTGGCTGATGACCGAAAGCGCCGGGCGCGCACATTCGAGCGCTGCCGCATCACCGCCCACGAGCAGCCTGAGCGTGCCACCTGCCGCTGCATCTTTGCTGCCCGTCACCGGCGCATCGAGGAAGGCCAGGCCGCGCTCGGCGGCATGAGCAGCCAGGGCCTGCACCCATTCGAGCGAGAGTGTGCTGCACTCCACCAGCACCGCGCCCGGGCTTGCACCACCCAGCGCGCCATGCTCACCCAGCCATACCGCTTGCGACGCGGCATCATCACCGACCATGGCGATAATCACGCTTGCACCCTGGGCCGCCTCGCGCGGGGTTGGGGCCACACGCGCGCCCAGCGCGGCGAGGGGCGCAGTTTTCGCGGCGGTGCGGTTGTACACATTCAGCGGGAAGCCAGCTTTTAACAGGTTGGCAGCCATACCGCCGCCCATAATGCCCAGGCCCAGAACGGCCACTGTGTTCATAACATCCTCATGTAGCGAGCGAATGCCTCTGCGTGCATCATACCATGGTGAGGAGGGTCGTAGTATCATACGCTCGACAATCTGAGCCGACGAGTCAGGAGTGGTGCCGTGAGTAAAAACCGGATTGAAGCCTTTAGCGATGGTGTGTTCGCGATCGTCATAACCCTGCTGATTCTCGACATTCGGGTGCCGGATGTGGAATATAGCCAGCTGGGGTCGGCGTTTGTACCGCTCCTGCCGCGTATTTTCGCCTATATCATCAGCTTTGGCGTAATTGGGGTGTACTGGGTAGCGCATCACCAATCGTTGCAGCTAATCAAGCAAGTGAATGGCTACCTGCTCTGGCTGAATTTACTGTACCTCCTGGCGGTCAGCTTCATGCCATTTCCAACCGCTTTGCTGGGGCGCTACCCAGGGCAGTCGATTCCGATTGTCGTGTATGGCTGCAATCTCGTTACAGCAAATTTGATAGGGTTACTACTACGGCTGTATTTGCGCGCCCACCCCGAATTAGGCCGCAATTATTCGCTCGGCCCACAGAAGAAAAGCCTGTTTATGTATATTTTTGTGAATGTGAGCTATGCGATTGCGATGGTGCTAGGGTTTTATGTTCCGCTGGTGAGCTATGGTATTTTCGTCATTGTCCTGATTGTCGTCATCCTCTACTATAGCGCTACGCCGCGCCCGGCAGCTGGGGAGATCACGACGCCCACGAAGTAGGAATGTGGTAGAAGACCGGGATTTTGGCGCAAATCTACCTTTTTTGGTAGTATCACAGCAAAATAACTACAGCCACGGAACGCCGATATATGCGCCCCATGGCCGTAGCTGTTGTTTGTAGAGCTGTATTTAGTTATCGCGCGGCACAATCTCGCGCGGATCGTGGCTGGCCGGTTTGTCAGCGGTGGCCGCCTTGGCCTCGGCCCGCAGCCGAATGTGCAGCTCTTTCAGCTGGCGCTCGTCCACTGGTGAGGGCGCATTGGTCATCAAGTCGCTGGCCTGCTGAGTTTTGGGGAAGGCCATCACCTCGCGGATTGTGCTCTCGTCGGCCAGCAGCATCGCCAGCCGGTCGATACCAGGCGCAATGCCACCGTGCGGGGGCGCGCCATACTCAAACGCTTCGAGCATATGGCCGAACTGCGCCTGCGCCGTCTCGCGGCTGATGCCGAGCAGATCGAATAGTTTCTGCTGCACATCGCGGCGATGGATACGGATCGAGCCGCCGCCCGCTTCATAGCCGTTCAAAATAACATCGTAGGCCTTCGCGCGCACCTTGCCGGGGTCGGTATCCATCAGCGGCAGGTCTTCGTCTTTGGGCGCGGTGAACGGGTGGTGTACCGCGTCCCAGCGGCCTTCATCCGCATTCCACTCGACTAGCGGGAAATCAAGCACCCAGGCAAACGAGAGCAGATCAGGGTCGGCCAGGTTAAGCCGCGCACCAAATTCGCGGCGCAGCTTATCGAGCGCGGCGGCAACGACTTTGGGTGTATCGGCCACAATCAGCAGCAGGTCGTCGAGCTGGCCGCCCATAGCCTCGACAATCGCGGCCATTTCTTCGGCGCTCACCTGCTTGCCAAAGCTTGAGCGAATCTGCTCGGGCGCGGGGCCGCCCTGCAGCGAGGCCCATAGCAAACCCTTCGCGCCAGCCTGGCGGGCAATATCGGCCAGCTCATCGAGCTGCTTGCGCGAGTAGCCGCCCACACCCGGCACCCGAATGCCTTTGATCTGACCGCCATTCGCCAGCGCATTAGTAAACAGCGCAAATTGGCTGTGGGCCAGCACCTGGCCCAGATTCACAAACTCAAGGCCGTAGCGCAGATCGGGCTTATCAGAACCGTAGCGCTCCATGGCGTCGGCATAGCTCAGGCGCTGGAAGGGGGTAACCACGCGCTTATGTGGCACGACTTCGTGAACCATTTCGATGAACAGGCGCTCGATCAGGTTCAGCACGTCTTCCTGATCAACAAAGCTCATTTCCATATCGAGCTGGGTGAACTCGGGCTGGCGGTCGGCG
>JAFEAS010000143.1:0-31295 GCA_018266315.1 Chloroflexi bacterium SZAS-1
TACGCCTCAATGTCGATCGCGGCGAACCCTACGCCATCCCCGCCAACAACCCCTGGCTCAATGGTGGCGATGCGCGCCCAGAAATCTGGGCTTATGGCTTGCGCAACCCCTGGCGTTTCTCCTTTGATCGCGCAACCGGCGACCTGTATATTGGTGACGTTGGGCAAAACCAGTATGAAGAAATAGATTTCCAACCCGCTGGTACGCCAGGCGGCAGAAATTATGGCTGGAATATCCGCGAGGGCATGCACTGTTTCCGCAGCGAAACCTGCACCACCGACGGCCTCACCGATCCGGTGGCCGAATATACCCACGCCGAAGGTTGCTCGGTGACAGGCGGGTATGTGTATCGCGGCACAGCGATACCTGCGCTGGTAGGCACCTACCTCTACGGCGATTATTGCAGCGGCACGATCTGGGGGCTGCGGCGCACGGCGAGCGGCGCGTGGCAATCGAGCACGCTGCTGAGCACCAGCGCAAATATTAGCTCGTTCGGCGAAGACCAGAACGGCGAGCTGTATGTCGTTGATCTGGGCGGGAAAATTTACCGGGTGGTAGCGGCGTAAGCCCGCAGTCGTGCACCGGCGTGGCAGGTATTGCTAGCCCTTCTCGGCTACGAGTACTTGCCAGGTGCTTTTTTCTTCGAATGGCACTGCTGGCAGCACAGCGTCGCCAAACACCGAAATCGGGCGCAGCCCTGCATCGGCCAGCAGTGCCACTAGCTCGGGGTAGCCATACAAGCGAATGCGATCGCCGGGGTGTTGCGCATCGATAGCCTGGGCGGGCAGCACAAAGCGGTAATTCATATGCAGCGTGGCCGTGCGCGGCACAAAGCTGGCCTCGTGCAGCAGGTAGCCGCCCGCCAGCGCGTGCCAGCCGCCACGAAAGCCCTGCAAGTAGCTATCGACCTGGTAGGGGTTAATACATTGCAGTAGCAGCTTGCCGCCATCCACCAGCGCCTGTGCTACGCGCTTCAGCGTCGCCCGGTTGGTTGCATCATCGAAAAAGCCCAGGCTGCTATTCATCACTAGCGCGGCATCAAACTGCTGGGCATAGTCCAGGCTGCGCATATCGCCCTGCACAAAGCGCGCGCGGGTGGCTTGCTCGTAAGCACAGCGGGTCGCATACGCCACCAACGTCGCGCTATTGTCAACCCCTTCCACCGAATAGCCGCGCTGCGCCAGCTCCAGCGCATGCCGCCCGCCGCCACACGCCACATCCAGCAACGACGCATCGTCGGCCAGCGAGAGCGCCATCTCAATGAAATCGACTTCGCCGCGTGTTAAGTCATTCGCATAGGCGCGAAACTGTTCAAACTCGTAGATCTGAAACAGCGCCTCCCAATCGACACGCCCGTCGGCGAGTATCAGCGGTGGCAGGTCAGGCATGGGCAGTCCTCGTTTGCAAGCTCGCGCTCCTTATGCACGCTAGCGGCCAAGCGCCGACACACGCACATCAACGCGCGGATGCGGAATTTCGACCTGTAACAGCGCGCCGCCGCTGGCCTGGTTCTGCAAATGCAGCCGACCTTCAAGCAGCGCCACACGCTCGCTAATACCCAGCATGCCGTAATGGCCTGCAGCAGCCAGCCCGGCCAGATCGAAGCCCTCGGGCAAACCGCGGCCATTATCGGCAATTGCCACCAGCAATGCGCGCGGCGACGAGTGTTTCAAGCTAATCTGCACCTGGCTGGCACGCGCGTGCTTGCGCACATTGCTCAGCCCTTCCTGCACAATCCGGAAGATCGACAGCTCGATCGCCTCGGGCAAACGGCTCAGGTGCGCATCAAGATCGAGCGCGACTGTAATGCCCGTGCGCGCCGCCCAATCGCGCGTGTACGATTGCAGCGCCGCACCTAGCCCCAGGCTGTCGATCGTCGGCGGGCGCAGGTTCCCACAAATGCGCCGAACATCATCCACCAGCGCACGGATGCTGGTGCGCGCCTCGGCCAATTCCTCGCTGTTCGGGCTTTGCGCGGCCTCGGCCTCAACCTCTTCGAGCTGGTAGTTAATGCTGAGCAAATCTTGAATCACTTGATCATGCAGCTCGCGCGCCAGCGCTTTCCGCTCCTGCTCACGCTCGGTAAGCAGGCGGCGCTGGGCATCCTGCAACGCCAGGTTCGCCCGATCGAGCGCCGATACCTGCTCGGCCAGCTTATCGATCAGCTGGCGGTTGAGTGAATCTTGCACAGCGAGGTTTTGTTCAAGCAGCGTTTGCTGATGCCCAAGCTTCTCGGCTTGCTCGCGCGCGCGGTAATAGCTATCGAGCGCCCAGATAATCGGCGTGAGCTGCTGGCGATCGGTCGTTCCTACCAGCGCTGCCACCACCTCTTCGCGGCTTGTCGTATCGGTACGAAAATCGGCAACGCAGCGGCCCTGGCGCAGTACCACAATCCGGTCGGCTACCGCAAACAGATGATCGAGATTATTGCTGGCAAAAATGACGGCGGTACCCTGCTGCTGCCAGGCGCGAATCAGCTCGAGGAGCTTTTGCTGGTGCGCATAGCTTAAAGGCATGGTTGGCTCATCCAGCACCACCAGCCGCGCGGGCCGCACCAGCGCCCGGGCAATCGCAATCATCTGGCGCTGCTCGCTGGAAAGGTTGCCAACCGGCTCGCGTAGCGATGCTACCTGCGCATCCAGCTCATCAAGAATAGCCGCAGCACGCTGCTCCATGCGTCGGCGATACGGAAGTTGTAGCCATGCGCCCGGTGCGGGCCAGCCTAATTCATTCCCGAGAAAAATATTTGAAGTTATGTCGAGCTTTGGCACAAGTTCAGGTTGCTGGTGAATGACGGTTATCCCCACCGACCGCCCACGAATCGGCCACCGCAAACGATGGCTATCGAGGTAAATATCACCCTCGCTGGGCACATCGATACCTGCCAGCAGCATCGCCAGCACCGATTTACCTGCACCGCTCCGGCCTGCCAGGCCCAGCACCTCGCCCGATAGGACATCAAAGCTCAGCTGGCGTAACACTGGTAGCGCGCCAAACGATTTCGACAGGTTAATACAGCGAAGAATGGGTTCCATAACCCTCTCCAACCCTTGTAGCAGCCAGCGCAGGCCACCAGCTGCGGCGCCTTACGGTTGTGGCAGCGGCTGGCTAAAATCGTTCGTTTCCCAGGCGCGCTTCATTGCCTCGACATTATGACTGGTCACAATATCAAAGCCAGTATCAATAAATGGCGGGTAGCGTTTCCCATTCAAAATATAATCGTGCATCATTTCAATCGAGGTATAGCCCCAATTCCAATAGCGCTGACCAATTAACGCATCGAGATAGCCATCGCGCATCAGATCAAGCTCCACAGGCAAGGTATCGAACGCAACCGTTTTCAAGGTACCTTGCCGGGTGAATTGTTCCCACAGCGGCATGGCACCACGATCGGCAAACAGCGGCCACATACCGGCAAAAAACCAGCCGCGCAGATCGGGGTAGGCTTGCATGGTTTCTTCAACGCCCTGCACGCCCAGGTTAATATCTTCATTGCTGGCAATTGTCGCAACAATCTGCATCTCGGGGTAGGCCGCAAGGCGGGTGCGGAAGCCGCGAATTCGTTCATCGAGGTTAAGCGCACCAGGCACACCGGTAAGCATGGCAACTTTGCCGCGTCCGCCAATTGCCCGAGCCAGCAGATCGGCAGCCGCTTGCCCGGCTGCAACGTTGTCGATACTCAAGAAAGCAAAGCGCTTGCTCTGGGGCGAATCGGAATCCCATGTCATCACCGGAATACCCGCCGCCACCGCGCGATTGATTGGCGCAATACAGGCGGTTGGGTCGTTGCACGATACGGCAATCCCATCAACACCGCGCGAAATCAGGTCGTCGAGGATGCGCGCCTGCTCCACCGCATCGGCTGACACTGGGCCAAGCACTTGCACTTGCACATCGACGGCGCCGGACGCGGTCAGCTCTTTCGCCTTCTGGAGTGCGCCGCTACGCCCCAGATCAAAAACCGGATTCCCGAGCGATTTCGTTACCCAGGCGATCGTCAGCTTCTTACGGGTAGGGGTTTCCCCCGGTGCCTGGCAGGCGGCGAGTACAGCAATCGCCAGCAGCACCAGCCACACACTCCGCCACACGCACCGGCCTCGAAGCATCGTCGCCATAGCATACGCCAATCGGCGCATTGCACAGTCGCGAAATATCGCACGTGGCTGCTGCATGTTTATACTCGCCGTCGCCGCCAGTAATCGAGCAGCAACACAACCAGAATCATGGCACCGATTGTCACGAATTGCCACTGGTTCTGGTTTGGCAGGCCAAGTAACACAACACCATTGCGAATCACCTGGATCAGGGCGGCCCCTAGCACAATGCCCGTCACGGTGCCTTCGCCACCAAACAGGCTGGCACCGCCAATCACTGCCGCTGCAATAATATCTAGCTCATAGCCCGAAGCCGCCATCGGCGCAGCCACGCCTAGGCGCGCCGTAAGAATCAGCCCGGCGAGAGCCGCAAGCAGCCCACTCAATGTATAGACAATCGTTTTAACTTTATCGGGAGCAACGCCAGCAACCTGTAGTGCACGCTCGGTTTGCCCAACGGTGTAGATATAGCGCCCTAGCACCGTGCGGTGCAACAGCACGCTCACCACAACTGCCAGCAACAGCATCCAGATAACTGGCAGCGGAATAGCAAGTGGGCCGAGCGCCAGGCTGCCCTGGCCTAAATAGCGAAACGTAGGCGATAGATTGAGCACCGGCGCGCCACTGGTGAGGCTCAGCACCACGCCACGCGTGATGCCCATGGTACCCAGCGTAACAATGAACGGCGGCAAGCCTGTGCGGCCTACCAGCACACCATTCACAAAACCAACAAGTGTGCCGCTGCCCATCCCGCACAACAGCGCGATAGGCAGCGGCAACCCGGCTTCGAGGGCCAGCGCGCCAACCATACCGGCCAGCGCCATCACTGCCCCCACCGAAAGATCAACACCGCCGACAATAATCACCATCAGCGCGCCGAATGCGGCAATAACGTACCACGAGAAGCCAAGTGCCACATTCAATAAGTTCGCACTGGTAAAGAACGAAGTCGTACTCAGACTCAGCGCAAAGCCAGCCACCAGCAGCAGCATCGCAACCACCAGCTCTTGCCGCTGGATCAGCGAGCGCCAGCCGCGCCGTAACCCGCGCACCAGCCAACCTTGTGGCTTGCTACGGGTAACATCGGCGGTGTACTGCATAATACGCCCCGCCCTGGCTAACTACGCGCTCGGCGGGTATAAACGTCGAAGATCACAGCTGCGGCCAGTACGGCACCGCGCACGATATACTGGTAGGCAATGCCCACGCCCATCAGGTTCATACCGCTCGTGAGCGATGTCATTACCAGCGCACCGATGATTGAGCCAGTTACCTTGCCCACACCACCAGCCGCCGACACGCCACCGACATACGCAGCCGCAATCGCATCAAGCTCGAAGAGCGTACCAGCAGTGGTAGTGGCCGACTTCAAGCGCGAGGCGAAGAGAATACCCGACAGCGCCGAAAGCAAGCCCATCGAGCCGAACACAAGGTAGGTGATCCGCTGGACGCTAATACCGCTCAGCTCAGCCGCTTCGGGGTTACCGCCGACCGCATAAATGTGCCGCCCGAGTACCGTTTGTGTGGTAATAAAGTGATATATCCCGGTTACCAGCAGCATAATCGCCATCGTCCACGATAGGCCCTGATAGCTCGCCAGCACCCAAGTAATCGCCGCAACAATCACCGAGATGAATACCAGCTTCAGCACAAAAATATCGAATGGCAGCACATCGAAGTTATAGGCCATCTTCTTGCGCCGGTTCGAAATCTCGCTGCGAATAAACAGTACAATCGCAACAATGCCCAGCACTAATGTCAGCTTATGGATACCTTCCCAGGCACCCAGCCCAGGAATATCGGGGATGAAATCGTTGCCAATGGCATTGAAGGCTGCATCGGGGATAATAATCGTGCCGGTGCTTTCGGTGACGAGCTGCAACGCACCACGATAGATTAGCCAGCCAGCCAGCGAGGCCACAAACGAAGGAATGCCTAGCTTCGCGACCGGAAACGCAGTGATCAACCCTGCCACGACACCAAGCGCCAGCACCAGAGGTATCACCACAATTGTGGGCAAGCCCCATTGCACCAGCGCAATCGCCGCGATTGCACCCAGGAAACCAGCAAGAAACCCGACCGAGAGATCAACATGGCGGATGACGATGACTAAGGTCATGCCAATCGCCAGCACCGCAATATAGCCGGTTTGGTTGATCAAGTTGCTGATATTACGGGCGGAGACGAAGACCCCATTGGTCGTACTTGCAAAAAACACCATAATAGCGAACAAGGCAATAAACATGCCATATTCGCGAATATTCTGCCGCAGCACTCGTTGCAGGTTCTGCATAAACGATGCAGGTTGCAGGACGTTCTGCGCATTCTGGGTAGACATCCTAGTCCTCCTCAGTTAGTCGCTAACTGCATGATTTTTTCCTGGGTTGCCTCTTCGATCGGCAACTCACCAGTGACCCGGCCAGAGGATACGATATAGACGCGATCGCTCATACCGAGCACTTCGGGAAGCTCGGAAGAGATCATAATGATGCTCATGCCTTGTTCCACCAGCCGATTCATGAGCGTATAGATCTCGAACTTCGCACCTACATCAATGCCGCGCGTTGGCTCATCGAGAATGAGCACCTTTGGTTCAGCAAACAGCCACTTGCTTAAGCATACTTTCTGCTGATTGCCACCACTGAGGTTAGAAACGCGCTGCTCGACGCTCGGCGTTTTGATATTCATCGAGGTTTTGTATTCGTTCGAGACTTTAACCTCGGCGTTATTATCAATGACGCTGCGTTTGGCAATCGCTTCCAGGTTCGCCAACGTGATATTCTTCTTCACATCCTGGATGAGAACCAGGCCATTGCCTTTCCGATCCTCGGTGACATAGGCTATCCCAGCCTCAATCGCGTCTTTCGGGTTATGGAAATTGCGCTTCTGCCCTTGCATGAGTAAATCGCCAGTGAGCTGATAGTGGGTAGGGTTGCCGAAGATACTCATCGCTAGCTCGGTGCGGCCCGAACCCATCAGTCCCGCCAGGCCAATGATCTCGCCGCGGCGCACATTGAAGTTGACATCGCGCAACACCGGGCGACCCAGGGCCGGGTCGTAGGCGTTCCAGCCCTTGGTTTCAAGCATCACGTCGCCAAACTGCTTATTATCGCGCCGGGGGTAAATATTCTCGATCTCGCGGCCAACCATATACTTAATGAGCGCACCCTCACTCACTTCGCCCTTGTGCGCATCAAGTGTGCAAATTGTCTGGCCATCGCGCAGTACCGTTACTGAGTCAGCGACCGAAATAACTTCCTTGAGCTTATGCGAAATCAAGATGCAGGTCACGCCCTGATTACGTAGTTCTCGCATCAGCTCAAGCAAATTCGCGCTATCGTTCTCATTCAGCGCGGCGGTTGGTTCATCTAAGATGAGCAGCTTCACATCGCGGCTCAGGGCCTTGGCAATCTCAACCAGCTGCTGCTTGCCAACGCCCAGATCTCTAATCTTGGCAGCCGGGTTGACATTCAAGCCAACCTTCGCCAGCATTTCGCCAGCGCGCTTAATCGTTTCGTTCCAATTCACCAGGGCACCATTGCGAATCTCGTTGCCCAGGAAAATATTCTCGTAGACCGTCATATCCGGAACAAGCGCCAATTCCTGGTAGATGATCGCGATGCCTTTGTGCTCGCTGTCGCGAATACTGCGGAATTTCTGTACTTCACCATCGACGAGAATATCGCCACTATAGTCGCCGTAGGGGTACACACCACTGAGCACTTTCATCAGCGTCGATTTACCAGCGCCATTTTCACCAACAAGGCAATGAATTTCGCCGCGTGCAACACTAAAGGTCACATCCTTCAGTGCTTTTACGCCAGGAAATTCCTTAACGATGTTCCGCATTTCCAGGATAGGAGCATTCGTAGCCATCACTTACCTCACCTTGTACACCATCGACAGGGCAATTGCAGCGTATCGGGCAGAAGTGCAAAAATGTGTGCGAGGCGATTGTACCACCTCGCACACATTTGAAGAACGGCCAGGCTGGATGCCCTAGCGAGGTTTACGGCAGATTCTGGAAATCACTTGCCTGGTAGTAGCCCGAGTCGATCAACTCCTTTTTGACATTGGCTTTGTCAACCGAGATGACCGGCGATTGAATAGCGGGAACGTCGATCTTGCCATTGTTATACGAACCCTTGGCATCGGGGGTCTTGCCCTGAAGCAGGGCAACGGCCGCGTTGATCGCGTCATTTACCAGGGTACGCACATCCTTGAATACCGTCATCGACTGCTTGCCATCGATGATGTACTGCACTGAGGCCTTCTCTGCATCCTGGCCGGTAACTACGAAGCTCTTCACGGCCTTGTCGGCGGCAAAGGTATCGGCGATGGCGCGCGCGGTGCCGTCGTTCGGCGCGAGGATGAACACGTTGCCCTTATCGGCATCCGTGGCAGCCGTCAGGTTCGACTCAGCCAGAGTCTTAGCGGTGTTGAAATCCCAGTTGGTGGTAACCTGGCCGAGGATCTTGGCCTGCTCTTCACGGGTCAGGTCGCCCTTGCCTTGCAGTTCAACAGCCGCGCTCGAGTTCTTAATGACGAAGGTGCCATCGGCGATCTTGGGCTGGAGCACTTTCCAGGCGCCCTGGAAGAATACGAACGCATTGTTATCGGTGGCCGCACCGGCATACAGGTACAGCGGGTTACCCTTGTTGCTACCAGCTTTATCGATCAGGTATTGCGCCTGCTGGGCACCCACGGCCAGGCTATCGAACGTCACATAGTAGTCAACCGAGTCGGTGTCGCGGATGAGGCGGTCGTAGGAAATCACCTTCACACCGGCCTTGCGTGCGGCGTCAGCCGAAGCGGCGGCGGCGGCCCCATCTTGTGGGGTGATGATCAGAACTTTGATGCCTTTGGTGAGCAGGGATTCAACGTTCGCCTTTTCCTTCGCCGAGTCGCCCTGGCTGAAGAGGATTTCGCTCTGATAGCCAGCCTTAGTCAGGGCGTCTTTGAAGCGGGTTTCGTCTTGAATCCAGCGGGGCTCATCTTTGGTGGGGAGTACGATGCCGACGGTGCCGCCAGCAGCTGCGCCACCACCGTTTGCAGCAGGGGCTGCGGTTGCGGCACTACCTGAAGGGGTTGAAGAGCTGCCACATGCGGCCAATACCAGGCTCGCAATCATGAGCAGCGCCAGGAGTGAGAAAATCTTGATTCGCATAGTTCTGTCCCCTTAACTAACAACGTTACCGAGGATCTACAGAGACCGTACAACGAGCAATGTGTGCCTGAGGTTGCCCCCTTTCTTCATCCAAAAAGCCCATTGCCAGGCACAGGCATAACGGGTATAGGTGCTTGCTAGCAAGCGCTACATACCAGGCGGGCTTATACATCTACATACGGTAGCGATTGGGTGTGCGGCTAGTATATGCTCATTCACAAATTTTCTCAACCCCTACCTCCCTGAAGTAAGGTAGTGAGTATCCCCCTAGCGCATTAGGGGATTTCCCGATAGTGTGAACTATCGTAAGGTAGTCGGCAGGGGGCGTTTGTGCCACACAAGTGCTTGCCTGATGCTGCAAACCACGCTACGCTACATAATGGCATCATCAACAAGCTCGCGAAGGGCCGCTGCATCAATATCTTTTTTATCAAGAAATGCAACTGCCCCAGCCTCAAGCCCCAGGCGATGAAATTCGCGGTCGGGGTAGGCGCTAATAAGAACGATTCGGGTTGCCGCTGACAGCGTGCGAATCTGGCGTGCGGTTTCGATGCCATGCTCATCGCCAAGTACCACATCGACAAATACGAGCTGGGGTTGCGTATCGGCGACCACTCTGAGGGCTGTACGGGTATTTTCGGCCTCATAAATCGATGCCGCCGGACAGGTTTTACCAAGCATTCGGCGCATCTGTGTGCGGTAGCGCAAGTTGTCGTCGACGACCAGGATGGCTAACTGTGCGCCAGAAGCGGCATGTACCGGCGCTGCGGCGCTCGTTCCCGGCTCAGTGTTGCCGAGTGCGTCGGGATGATGCACCAGGTAGTTAGCCGCTTCGAGCCGACTCTGCACGTTAATCTGCCGATAGAGCCGGGTGAGATGATTCTCAATCGTTTTGACGCTGAGGCCAGTGCGCCGGGCAATCGCCTGGTTATCAAGCCCATCGCGCAGGCAGCGCAGCATATCGCGCTGGCGCGCAGTTAACACAACTGATGGCGCAGCAGTTTCCCGGTAGCGCACGAGCTTATCCACAAGCGGGCTGCATACCCAGCGTTCGCCAGCTAGCACGCGCTGGATAGCCAGCCGCAAATCGCTGAGCGGCTGGTCTTTCAAGTGGTAGCCATTCACCCCGGCACCGAGTAAGCCCTGGACATAGACATCATCGTCGTAGGCGCTGACAATTAAAATTTTCAGCTCAGGAAAGGCTTCCCTAATCTGCCGAATACTGCTGATCGGCTCGAAATCGGGCATGGTCACATCGGTAACTAATACGTCTGGCCGGGCCTGGTTCAGCATCGCCAGCAAGGCGCGACCATCGCCAACCTCACCCACAATCGCAATATTGGGTAGCTCGCGCAAGGCATTAGCAATCCCTGCCCGCACCACAGCATGGTCATCGGCCAGCACGAGCCGCACGGTCGCGTTACTCACAATCGTATCCTTTAGCCCTCGGCATACCCAAGCTCGTTCAGCACGTCTTCCCAGCTCTGCTCGCCAATCAGCCGGGTGGTAAGTACGCCATCACGCGCTTCGATAATTACCTTGGGCGCTTCGGGGGCCAGGCAGTGATGCGCGCCGCCTTCGCCTGCGAGCATCGCCTGGTAGCTGCCAGTGCCGAAAAAGGCAACCAGCAGCGGCTCAGACACAGGCTCTGAGGTAGTGGATTGCATCTCAATCCGCGGCAAGATCAGCTGCAGATCGCCGCGCGGGTAAAAATCATCGGAGTCGCAGGTGCGTCGCCCGCCAAGCACTACTGGCCCGGCCTCAGCCTGATAATGATTAAGCGCCAGGCAGATAAAATGCTGCCCCTCAACAATCAGAATATCGGGTAGTGCGACCATCAGGCTGCCATTCAGTAAATACCAGGGCGGCTGTCCAGGTTGGCCGGGCTTGGTGCGCCCTACTTGAAAAATGTGGACACCATGATCCGCAACGCTATAACGGCCAAACTCGCCTACCAGGTGTGGATGCCCGACACCCTGCGCAGCGCACCAGCCCGCCACCGCGCGCTGCAGCCGCTCTGCAAATGCTGCATAATCGAACTGAAAGCTCAGATCGTAAGCCCCGGTTGGCATACCACCGCCAAAATTGAAATAGTTCAGCGCAGGCGCATAGGCACGTAGTTGCGCATAGCCTGCCAACGACTCAAGAATCTCATCGATCCAGCGCTGTTGGTCGGTAAGTTGGCTGCCCACCATTGCGTGATACAGCACAATCGTGTGGGGCGTTTCGGCTACGCGCGCGGCAAGCTGCATCAGCTCAGCGGGGGCCATTCCAAAGCGGTCGTAGCCATAGGTTATGCCTGCCGCCATATCGCCCGCATCCTTGCGTTCGCGCACGCCGAGCATAAAGGGTAAAGCGCAATCGGCGAGCAGCTCGAACTCGTGCGGATCATCGAGGATTGGCACAATATTGGCGAACCCTGCCTCACGCAGCTCGCGGATCGCTGCCAGGTATGGCGCTTCTTTCGAGCCATTACAGAAAATAAAACGATCGCTTGGCAAGATACCATTCTGCCACAGCCGATGAGCAATGCGCACATCAAACGCCGATGAGGTTTCGTAGTGCGCGCCTGCGCTAATGGCCGTGCGTACCACTTCCTCGGCAAAGTTCGCCTTAGTTGCATACGCATACACAAATTCGCTCTGGTAGCCTGCTGCGGTGCGCCCGGCTGCAAACAATCGTTGCATCGCCTGAACACGCTCGGTGATCAGGGGGCAAAATGATATTTCGAGCGGCGCACCATAGCGCGCAACAGCATCTAACAAATCAACGGCACCTGCGAACACGATACGCCCATTCCGCACGCTAATCGTATCGTTGATCTGCTCGCCAGTATTCATTAAGCCAGCAAGGTAATGCTTGTAGGTAGCCATGAATGGTATCCCCGCTGAGTAGGAGGGCGGCAAAGTCACGAGCCTCAGTATAGCATAGCGTTCTACCTGGGGCACACATCCAAAATAATGCTACAATTCGTATCACTTGCACCGGTCTAAACACAACAGATAATCATCGCTTGGTGCCAGCCTCCGCAACCTGTCGATTCGCCATTGATACCCTAGAAAGACGTTCATGATTCATCGCCGAAGGATGCCATTGCCCATGGCGTTCATTGCCCTTGGCTTCATTACTGTGCTCGTGAGCCTCGCACTTATGCCCCGTGCCGGATTCGCCCGTCTCTTTCAGGTTGATCGTCGCCCTGCTAGTGCCGCCGCACATGTGCCCAATTTCCAGCACGTTTTCATCATTATGATGGAAAACAAAGCTGCTGGTGAGGTGCTCGATAGCAGTGCCATGCCCTACCTCTATCAGCTTGCCGCGCGCTATGGCATCGCCGCGAACTACTATGGCATTCGCCACCCTAGCCTGCCCAACTATATTGCGCTTACTGGCGGCGATACTTTCGGTATTACCAAAAACTGTACCGATTGTATGTTAAATCAGGCCAATATTGCCGACCAGATTGAGGCGGCGGGCCGCAGCTGGAAAGCATATATTGAAGATTTACCGCACGCCTGTTTTCTTGGCGATGCAGAACCGCTCTATCGGCAAAAGCACAACCCATTTATTTACTACGACACTATTCGCACTAACCCGGCGCGCTGCGCACAGGTTGTTCCATTCACCGAGTTCGGGCGCGACCTGGCCGCAAATGCGCTACCCGATTATGTCTGGATCACACCCAATATGTGCCACAGTACCCACGATTGTTCGCTTCAAGTGGGTGACGAATGGCTGCGCATCTGGGTAGATCAAATTATTGCCTCGCCCGCGTGGCGCAATAACGGGGTGCTCTTTATCACCTACGATGAGGGTAATACGAACGATAAGAGCGGCTGCTGCACCTACGCTGAAGGCGGGCACATTGTAACCCTGGTCATTTCACCATTGGTGAAGCCGGGGTATCGTTCGCCATATTCCTATTCACACTATTCGCTGCTACGCACAATTGAGGCGGCGTGGGGTTTGCCACTGCTGGGGCGGGCCGATTGCGATTGTTCGCCAACCATGGCCGATTTCTTTACACCGTAAACAATTCGGCAGCACAAGCACCGTAGGTACTGCGCTTTACGAAACGCGCGCAATCACAAAGTGGGCAATATCGCCTAGCGCCTGGCGGGCCGGGCTATCGGGGAACCCGGCCAGATGCTCAAGGGCGCGCTCGGTATAGCGTTGCGCATCAGCCAGGGCGCGATCGGTGGCACCCAGGCGACGCGCTTCAGCAATAGCCCACTGCACGCGCGTTTCGTCGGGGGCGGCCAAATCAATGACGGCGGCCAGCTCGTTGTTACCGCTGGCTTCTACCGCATAAATCAGCGGGAGCGTAATCGTGCCTTCGCGCAGATCGTTACCTGCGGGCTTACCTAATGTTTGCGCATCGCCGACATAATCAAGCACATCATCGACAATCTGAAACGCCAGGCCCAGATCGTAGCCAAAGCGCCCAAGCGTTTCAATCTGCTCGGTGGTTCCCCCACCGCACACCATGCCAGCTTTACAGCCTGCCTCGAACAGTGCCGCCGTTTTGCAGCCAATTTTATAGAGGTACTGCTCAAGTGCAATATTCAGCGGGGCCACATTCACCACTGGCGAAAGTTCGCCCTCACAAATCGTCATTACGCCGCGCGAGAAATAGCCAATAATGCGTGGATCGGGGGCGAGCGCCATTTCGGCAGCGGCGAGGGCAAAGAAATAGTCGCCAACCATCAGCGCAACATCGCCATCCCAGCGGGTGTGAACTGTCACCTCGCCGCGCCGCCGCGCCGCCTGATCAACAAGGTCGTCGTGCACGAGCGACGCCGCGTGAATCAGCTCAACCGCCGCCGCTGAGTGTAGCACACGTTCCAGGTTATACTCGCCAAGCTGTGCCGAAAGGAGCGTCAGTGCCGCACGGATGCGCTTGCCACCTGAGGTAAGAATATGCTCACCCGCAGCGCGAATTACGGCCAGGCGCGGGCGAACGCGCTCAAGAATAATTTCATCGACACGTGCAAGGTCGTCAAGTAATGCTGGCGGGACGGGGAGCTGGCTCATAGATTCATCCTGCGGGACGCACAGCGTGCCCGTCGATTGCCAATTTGGCGTGGTTGAGCATACCCGAAAGCGCTGGACCTGTCAATGTATAGGCGCAAAAAGAATACCGGCTGCTTCATCCTAATTAGGTGAGGCCTGGTCACGGCTTCGCTTGTACCAACGCGGCATACTCAGGGTGGCGATGAATGTATTGTGCAATATACCAGCACAGTGGCACAACCTGTAACTGCTCGGCGCGAGCATATTCCAACGCCGCGTGCGCAAGCTCAGCCGCTATGCCGCGGCCCTGCAGCTGTGGCGGCACCCCAGTATGGGTGAATATCATCTGCGCGCCACTCCGGCGGTATTCAGCCACCGATACCAGACCATCAATGGTAGCTTCAAAACGGCTCGCGGCCGCGTTATGAATGACATCAACATCCTGTTGCATCAGGGTACACTCTTTCCTATTCGGCGCTCACTTCATTCCAATTGGTGCGCTGGGTAGTGGGGGCTGCCAGGTACCAGGCGCTATTATAACAACAATCGTAGCGCTGCCGCATATCGCATAATCAGAGTATGGGAATATCGTAGCGTTGCCATATTCCTGGTAATTGTGCTAGTATAAGGCTATAACGATAGGATCGAAGGGGAACAATGCGCTTTTACATGTTCGTCGCCCTCACCACGCTTACATTTTTCCTGGCCCTGGTGCTGCTGGGCCTGGGTTTACACTACCCCCAGGCGCGCCTGTTTCGCACGACCCGCGCATTGGCTGCACCTGCAGCTAGTGCGCTGACCACGCTTACCGCTACACCGCAGCCACAAATACAGCCATCGCCCCACCCTACCGATGCGCCATTACCAACCACGACGCCAACCGCTACCAGCACAGCGCTACCAACGGCCACGGCGATCCCTACCAGCACGCCTGCGCCCAGCGTGTTAGCGGCGAAGTCGGTCGCATTTACACCGGGTGATCGCGCGGTGCGGGCAAATATTCGGCTAGCATTGAATATGTACCAGGGTGCGCTCACAAATGTGGTACTCGCGCCCGGCGAGGTGTTTTCGTTCAACGCAGCCCTTGGCGCGCGACCTCAGCGCCTACCCTGGAAATATGTAATCATCAAGCCTACACCCACCGATAATGCTACGCCTGAGCCTGCGACCAGACCCCAAAGTATCCAGGGTGGCGGCCTGTGCGATCTCGCCAGCCGCTACGTGATGGCAGCACGCCCGCTCTTACCTGCCAAAGCCTTCCGTTTTGTCAATCATTTGCGCTCGAATGGCGTGCGGCTCGCCGGTGTTCCGGCCCGCGATTCTGTATCGATCTGGGCTGTGGGCGGCGGGCCAGGCGAGCAAGACCTGAAGATCACGAACACGACAGGCGGCTGGCTACAATTCGTTGTTGAGCGCACCGGCGAGAAAATCACCGTCTCTGCGCTGCTGTGGGATCAACCGCCGCCCTAGCCACACCACCACGCGCTACCCTGCGTTTGATGCCTGTTGCCTGCGGCAGCTGAGCACACGCTCGATCATGTGCCGACTGGCTCTTGTGGGCTGCAAGCCGCTACAATCAGGCCGGTCGGGTCATTTCCATAAACTCGTGCAGCCCTAGCCGCGTGTAACGCATAAAGCGGCTGCCAGGCGTAAAGCCTGCGCGGAGATATACCTGGATGGCGCGCTGATTGAAGACGGCGACATCGAGCCGAAATTGGTGTGGCGCATACTTCGCCCGCGCAAACTCCATCCCCGCTGCAACAAACCCCAAACCATGGTGTTGCCCGGTTAAATCAGGCCGTAGCCCCAGCCCCAGCTCCACTGTGTGCTGAATAACCTGAAACGAAAACACCCCAACTAACTCCTCGATGCTGGCATGCACGCCATAAAATCCCATACGGCCAAATGGCGCCTGGAGATGATGCATTACCACACTGGTGAGCAGCGGGCCACGCGCTAAATCATACATCTCGTATGGGGCGGGATAGTGCCATTGCGCCACAGTAAGCGCCTCACGCAGACGAAGTGGCTGAAAACTATATTTCATGAAGCCTGCCTGGGCCACACCATGCACACACCTTGTAACAGCGACGGGGGCAGCGCGCACGCCACCCCCGACTGCGAATAACCGCATTTTTGTGAATTACTGGCCTTTCACAGCCGTCCACAAGTCGGTAAATGCCACGGTTTTATCGTTACGTACAATCCACTCCAGGCGCTTCAATGTCTCATCATCGGGCGCAAACCCTTCCTTATACAGCGCTTGAATATTGGCTGGGAGCAGCTTTTCGGCATCGATATTAGGCGTTACGCCTAGGTTGAACAGCGTGTTCTTCACCGACACCTCAGGCTTCATCAGGTAATTCATAAATACGTGTGCGGTGTAGATATTCGGCGAAGAAGCAACAATGCTGACATTATCCTGCCACACTGTGCCGCCTTCTTTCGGAATGACGAATGCAATATTCTCATTCCCCGAGTAATCGCCTTCGATACCGGTACGTGCCTGTAGCGCATTATTGTTATAGATCTGCCCAATGACGATTTCGCCACTCGCCAGCCGCCGACTTACATTACTGCTATCGTAGCCCGCAAGGTAGGCCTTCTGCGTCTTAAGCAGTTCCTCTGCCTGTTTCAGATCGGCGGGCTCGGTATCGTTCATCGATTTCCCCAGGAAATGGAGCGCCGCGCCCGGAGCCTCACGCTCATCATCGAGCATGCTCACATAGCCTTTATTCGCTTCGAGCTGCGTCTTATCAAACACTGCTGCCCAACTGTCAACCGGGGCAGAGAACTTGCTCTTATCGTAGGCCAACCCGGTCGTGCCATAGTTATACGGCACCGAATAGAGGTTCCCTTTATCGTAGTACAGGTCGAGGTTCGACTTACGCATGTGCTTCAGGTTTGGCAACAACGTTTTATCAAGCGGAGCGATCAGCTTATCGCGCCACATAATCTCGACTGCGTAATCCGAGGGAAACACGATATCATAGCCTGAGTTCCCTGGCCGAATCTTGGCAATCATATCCTCGTTGTTGTCGTACACCTCCATCGTTACCTTGACGCCATATTCCTTCTCGAAATCAGTCAAAACCTGTGGGTCAAGGTAATCGGCCCAGTTGTAGATGTGCAATTCCTTCGAGAGCTTGGATGTATCGACCTGGAGTTCATCGCCTGCTGGCGCACTGGCCGTAGTAGGCTGGGCATTTGTATCGCCGCCGGTTGCAGCGGTAGGTTCGGTTGCGTTACTAGGCGCGGCTGTAGGCTCGGTTGCGCTACCGCTTGGCGCAGTGGTAGGCGTTACACCACTACCACTGCTTCCACAGGCGGCTGCAACCAGCAACACTACGAGCAGCACTGCCAGGAGTTTGAACCGTTCCACAAAAACCTCCTTCTATAGACGCATCTTCCAGGCACACAGCCAGAAGTGAAAAGCACTTGCCCTGCACCACCAGCGGCGAACACGCGAAGCCTTCTCGCAACGCGCTCTACCGTCGCTGGCGCTGCACAAATTGCGACAACCCGACCAGCGTCATTGAAATTAGCAGCATCAGGGTTGAAATTGCATTGATTTTGGGTGTTACTGCGCGCTTCACCTGCGAATAGACCTCGATTGGCAGTAGGGATGTCCCCGGGCCGGTGGTAAAAAAGCTAATAATGAAATCGTCGAGCGAGATGGTGAAGGCCAGCAGCGCGCCGCCAATAATACCCGGCAAAATAAGTGGGAAGGTCACACGCCAGAACGTTTGCCAGGCATTCGCACCAAGGTCTTGCGCAGCTTCTTCCAATCGCTGATCAAAGCCCTTGAGGCTTGCGCGCACCACCACCACCACAAACGAAATACTGAACGCAATATGCGAGATGATGACGGTCGTCAGGCTCATCTTCAGCTGGCGGCCAGTGATATTTTCGATGATGCCGAATGAGAACGCGAAAAACGCGAGCAATGCCAGCGCCATCACGATTTCCGGTATGACGATCGGCAGATAGAGCAGCGCATCCACGCTGGTACGCCCGCGAAAACGGTAACGCTCCATCGCCAGCGCCATCAGCGTACCAATAATCGTTGAGAGCACGGTCGACACAAGCGCCACTTCAAGCGTATTCCACGCTGCGCCAATCAGCCGCTGATCTTGCAGTAAGCGGCCATACCACGAGAAGGTAAACCCGGTGAGGCGCGCGCCAAAGCTATCGGTAGTGAACGAAAAGAGCACCAGCACGACGATCGGCGCATACAGAAAAATGTACATCAGTGTTGAATGTAGCGCCAATAGTAAGGTACGCCAGTTGGTGCGGCGCTCGGCCCGTGCGGCGGTGGCGGTGCGCGCTTGCGATTGTGACGTTGCTTCGATCATCGGTCTTCCTCAGTTGTTGTACGGAAGTAGAAGATAATAGCCACCGTCAGTACCAGCATAAACACCAGCGCCATCGCCGAGCCGAGCGGCCAGTTTGGCGGATTCGAGCGCGTGAATAGGCGTTGGAGCAGGTTACCAAGCATATCGACCTTCGCGCCGCCCAGCAAATCGGAAACGACGAATTGCCCGACGGTTGGGATAAATACCAGCACCGAGCCAGCCGCGACCCCTGGCATTGTGAGCGGCAGCATCACCCGCAAAAAGGCGCGGGCGCGGCTCGCGCCAAGATCGGAGGCGGCTTCGAGCAATGTGAAGTCGAAACGGTCGATCGAGGCGTAAATCGGCAACACCATAAATGGCAGCTCGCCATAGATCAGGCCCACAAGTACCGCCCCGGTCGTATTTAACAGCGTCTGGCGCGGCAAGCCCACGGCTTGCAGCAGCGAGTTGATGACACCGTTATTCGCCAGAATGATCATCCATGCGTAAGTACGCACCAAAAAATTCGTCCAGAATGGGATGAGCACCAGAAACAGTAGCAGGTTGCGCCAGCGCGGCGAGCGCTGCACAATATATAGTGCCAGCGGGTAGGCAATCAGCAAGCACACAACCGTCGTCACTAACCCGATCCAGAGTGAACGCACATAGGCATTCACATACAGATCTTTTGTGAACAGGGTTATGTAGTTATCGAGCGTAAACTTCCAGATCACATTGCCAGTGGGGCCTGGGGTAAGGAAACTATAGAGTAGAATAACCACGAGCGGTAGCGCGAAAAACACAATTAACCAGAACAAGCCGGGGAAGAGCAGGCCAAACAGCCGCCCACGCTCGCGGCGCGCCAGCGTATCGAGCGATGAGTTAGGTGCTTGCCCAAGCGGAGCTGATTCAGTTGCCACGATAAGCCCTCTCTTATGGCGCTAATCTTTCAGCACCAGCGCGTTTTCAGCCGGCCACCACAGAAACCCTTGCTCACCGCGCTGCCAATAGGCATCGCGATCAACCGTCGAACGGGTATTTTGCTCCCACACATCGAACAGCTGATCTTGGCCGAGCTGCACCATAATGCGGGTATCGCTGCCAATGTACGCCACCCGATCGACGGTGACCGGGAAGAGGTTGTTCGGCGGCTCACTGGGTCGCTGCACCGAGAGTCGCGCTTTTTCCGGGCGAATCGATACATACACATCGTCACCAACTTGTAGCGGCTGCACCATCTGGCCGCGCAACGTCAGCCCTTTCCCATCGGTGACAGTCACGTCGTTGGCATTGAGTGCGCTCACCTGGCCGCGAATGAAATTCGATTCGCCAATGAAATCGGCAACGAAGCGGCAGTTCGGGCGCTCGTAGATTTCGGTGGGTGTGCCAACCTGTAACACTTTCCCTTCGCTCATCACAGCAATGCGATCGCTCATAGTCAGCGCTTCTTCCTGGTCGTGCGTCACAAAAATAAAGGTGATACCCACGCGTTCTTGCAGGCGCTTGAGTTCAATCTGCATTTCCTTGCGCAGCTTAAGGTCGAGCGCACCCAACGGCTCGTCGAGCAGCAGCACATCGGGGCGGTTCACGAGTGCGCGCGCCAGGGCCACACGTTGCTGCTGGCCGCCCGAGAGCTGGCGCGGTCGGCGCTCGCCATAGCCGGTGAGGCGCACCATATCGAGTGCCTCATCCACGCGCCGACCAATTTCTTCGCGCGGCACCTTCTTCATCTGCAAGCCAAACGCGACATTCTCGGCCACGCTCATGTGGGGAAACAGCGCATATGATTGAAAGACTGTGTTGACATTCCGCTGAAAAGGAGGGGTTGTCCCGATCGAGGTGCCGTTCAGATAGATTTCGCCACTGGTTGGATATTCGAAGCCTGCAATCATCCGTAAGCTCGTGGTTTTACCACAGCCTGATGGGCCAAGCATCGAAAAGAACTCGCCATTCCGAATTTCCATTGTGACATGGTCAACCGCGTTGACATCGCCAAACCGTTTGACGATATCACGCATCTCAATGGCGTAACCATCTTTCACGCATTTCCTCCGGGTTGCACATCGAATATTGCACGAATAGCACTGGTATGGTCGGCCAGGGTATGCTCAACGACCCTGAGCGCTGGGTATTACAGAACGGCCACTGGATGCACCATCACGCAATACGCCTGCAAGCAGCTCCGTATGCCGGGTGCCACCAATGGCTGTATATAATCGCCTGCAACGCAGAGAAGCAGGCTCAATTCACAACCCTATGGGCAGAGAAAATCGTGCTATTCAGTGAGAAGTGGCCGGATTATACCATAAATATTTGATCTTACCCGCCTGGCAGATGGAGCAGCGCATTTTCCAGGGCCAGCTGTGGGTTAACATTTTCGCGCAGTTGGCGAACAGTATCGTTCAAGCGCGCTACGAAGCCCTGGATTTCGGCAAGCCGGTAGCGCCGGGCTGCCTGCTCCACGTCGTCGCGCCGGTCAATGTGTACAACCTGGTCGGGGCAGCCAGCGGCTACCATTAACACATCGCGCCACCAGCTTTGCCATAGTGCCAGCGCCTCGAAGACGACTGCCTGCTCGCCTGCGCGATATTCCTTAGCGCGTTCTTCGGCCCAGCGAAACCCGGACGTGCGCGGCTGGGCTTGCATAGCAATCAGATCGTCGAGCTGGTTCTGGCGAGCCTCAAGCTCGTCGGGGTTTTCAACCATATGGATCGCCCAGCCGATGCGCCCGCCGCTCCAGGCAGCCAATAGTGCAGCATCGGCCTCGGTCAGGTTCAGGCGCTCACGCAGCGCATCCGCCACCACCGTGCGGGCAAGCGGACGAAGCTTGAGCGGCTGGCAGCGCGACACAATTGTGGGCAGCAGTTCGCCTGATGTATGCGCTACCAGGATGAGGGTAGCATAGGGCGGCGGCTCTTCCAGGGTTTTGAGCATAGCATTCGACGCCGCTTCGGTCAGGCGTTCCGCGTCGTGCAGAATAAACACCCGCCGCCGCGCTTCATAGGGGCGCAAATGAATATCGGCTAACCAATCGCGCACAGTGTCGATCTTAAGATCTTTCTGGCGCGCGGCTTCCTCGGGCTTCAGGTTCGCCGTCTGGCTTGCCATCCCTGCTAGCCGTACATCGGGGTGGTTGCCGCGCTCAATGCGCTTACAGGTACGGCATACCAGGCAAGGTGCCGGGCCGCCAGCATCGCAATTGAGCGCCTGTGCCAGGCGCAAGGCCAGCCGCGATTTGCCTATCCCTGCCGGGCCGCTCAGCAAATAGGCATGCGCCGCTCGCCCGCCCGCAATTGAGCGCTGAAGAATATCAATAGCCCACTCGTGACCGACAATATCCCAGCTCATAATGCGCTATTATTTCCTCGAAGTTTACAACTCGATATCAAACTGATTCAGCATCACAATCAACTAAATACAATACTATTGTTATTCGTAATGAATGATTTGTTAGAATAGATTTAGAGCGAAACTTTTGGTGGCGCGCCTGCATTTGTTAAGATGAAACCCACGTTTACTGGCGCAGAGGCGTATCATGGCTTATCACACTATTCTTATTATCGATGATACACCCGATCACCGCAGTATTGTCGGGATGTTGCTACGGAGCGCTGGCTTTCGCGTACTCGAAGCAATTCCCGGCGATGGAGCACTCGAACAGGCCCGCGCCGAACGGCCCGACTTGATACTCACTACGCTATCGTTGCCTGGGCAACCTGCCTGGGAAACGGCGCGCCTGCTACGGAATGAGCCGGTGCTCGCCGAGACGCCTATACTCGGCACCACTATCTACAACACCTTATTGCCCTGGGCCTGGGTTCGGCGCATTGGATGCAACGATTATGTCGACAAACCCTATGATATTGACGACCTGCTTCGGCGCATTAATCAGCTCTTGCCCCAGCTGCCAGGCGTACCATTCGTAGCATAAGCACGCACAAGCCGCACACCCGCTCGCTAGACCGCAGTTGGCCTGGCGAACACCAGCACTCCATTCACGCCCCCAAACCCAAACGAATTCGACATAGCGACCTGTAGCGCAGCCGGGCGCGCAATATTCGGCACATAATCGAGGTCGCAGGCAGGATCGGGCGTTTCAAGGTTGATGGTTGGGGGAATAACCCCATGTTTGAGCGCCATAATCGTTGCCGCTGCCTCAATCGCGCCTGCTGCGCTGGTGAGGTGCCCGGTCATCGATTTGGTTGAGCTCATTGGTACGCTATTGGCATATTCGCCAAATGCCCGCTTAACCGCCAGCGTTTCGGCCACATCGCCCGCAGCAGTACTCGTGGCGTGCGCATTGATATAGTCGATTTGCTGTGGGCTGATCTTGGCGCGCGCCAACGCGCGCGTAATCGCCCGCGCCGCGCCATCGCCTTCGGGGTGGGGCGCAGTCACATGGTAGGCGTCACAGGTCGAGGCATAGCCAATAATCTCGGCATATATTCGCGCGCCGCGGCGCCGCGCATCCGACAAACGTTCGAGCACCAGCACACCCGCGCCTTCACCCAATACAAAGCCATCGCGACCAGTATCGAATGGCCGCGACGCGCGCCGCGGCTCGGCATTGCGCGTAGAAAGCGCACGAATAGCACAAAAGCTAGCAAGCGTGAGCTGGCAAATCGGCGCTTCGGTGCCACCCGCCAGCATGGCAGATGCCTCGCCCCGGCGCAGCACCTCGGCGGCTTCGCCAATCGCCTGACTGCTGGCCGCACAGGCGGTGGCAATGGCGGTATTGTAGCCCAGCAGCCCAAGATGAATAGCGACCTGGCACGATGGCATATTTGGTAGTGAACCAGTTATGTAAAATGGGTTTACTTTCCCAAAGCCACGCTCGAACAAGGTGCGCGCAGCCAGCTCGGTATCGGGTGGCGAGCTGCTACCGTTTGCAATCAAGGCACCAACTTCGTAGCGATTTTCATCGGTGATCGCCAGGCCCGAATCGGCCAGCGCCATGCGGGCGGCTGCCACCGCAAACTGGCTGGCCCGCGAAATACGCCGGGCTTCCTTCGCCTCCAGGTACTCACGCGGATCGAACCCGGGCACCTCGCCCGCAATACGGCTCGGCGAATCGCCGGGGTCGCACAGCGTAATCGGGCCAACACCGCTCCGCCCCTCTACCAGGCCATTCCAAAAGGCTGGCAGGCCAATACCCAATGGCGTCAGCACGCCCATGCCAGTTACCACAATCCGGCTGTCTTCGTCGCGGGCTTCAGCCCACGCAGGCAGAGGTTGTGGCACCAGATCATCCTCAAGCAGCTGCTCATCGTGCAGAATTTCCTCAAGCAGCGTATCGATCTGCAGATCGATAGACGCCCCTGATGCGCCAAGACTCGCAAGTTGTAGCAAACGCGAACGGAGTGCATCGCGCGTTAGCTGCGGTACATGGTGCGTTTTGCGCATCCAAATACTCCTCAACCTATCGTATAGGCAATATGCTCAGGACAGTGATTGCGGGCACGAATTATAGCATGGGCACAAGTGTGCGGCAACACAAAGCCGGGCAGCACTGCCACCCGGCTTGATCTGCCCGCGTTCGGTTATGCACCATGCTTAACGCATAAAATATACAATCACCACAAGCAATGCTAGTAAAACGCGGTAAATGGCAAAAATGGCAAACCCGGCACGCCGGATATAGTCGAGCAGAAAGCCGATCGCCAGCGCACCCACCACGCCAGATACTAACACCCCAATCAGAAATACGTCAATTTCGCTACGCGGAATAGCTAGGATATCGGGCAGCTTCAACACTACGGCAGCCGCCGTGATTGGCGCGCTGAGCAAAAACGAGTAGCGCGCCGCCGCCTGCCGATTAAACGAAAGCAGTCGGCCCATGGTTATCGTACCGCCCGAGCGCGAAACGCCTGGTACGAGCGCGCACGCCTGTGCAAAGCCGATCAGTAACGAATCGCGCCAGGAAATAGTTTCTAACGGCTTCGTTTGCGGCAACCAGCGATCAATGACATAGAGCAGTACGCCCATAATCGTCAATGTGATCGCGATCAGTAGTGGCGCGCGTAGCGCACGCTCGGCGATCTTTTCCAGTAACACCCCGATGATCGCGCCAGGTAGCGTGGCAATGATGACCGAGCTAAGAATGTGCTCGGCTGGGCTACGCCCGCGCGAACGATCGCCGCGCAGTTTCGCCCCAACCCACTCAAACAGCCCCGGGATAGCACCCAAGAGCATCAGCCAATCTCGCCAGAAGTAAATGACCAGCGACACGAGCGTGCCAATATGGAGCGCGACATCGAACGTAAGCGAGTCGATGACACCGCCGTGCCAGCCAAACAACCACGGCACCAGAATCAAATGCGCCGAGGAAGAGATCGGCAAAAATTCGCCCAGCCCCTGCACAATACCCATAACAACGGGCTGGCTATATCCCAAGAACACAAGCCCAATACAGCCAATAGCAGTAAGTATCACTAATAGTATTGAAGTCGGGCGCGGTGCCGATTGAGAAACAACCTGAGGCGGTGCTGATGTCTGCTCTTGCATATTGAGGATATTCTCCCTTATACGAACAAATGACACATTGCACAAAAAAAGCTCGACTGCATCAGTGTATCAGTGTGCCGCTGCATGTGCACGAGCAACACTGCGCTACAGCCAAGCCCCAACAACATTGCTGAAAACATATAATGAAGTAAAACCGATTGGGGAAACGCTGTTGATTGCAACCCACCTGGAGATTATACCAGAAAACTAATTGCACCACCCTCTATGCGCGCGATCAAATACTTGCTGCGATACCGCGCTCGGTAGCTGTTGCGAATTGAGCTAGCACTGCAAAGAATAAAAGATACATAAAAAACACGAAACATCCATTACAATCATATCTCATCGACTGAGAAACACGGAGTGGTATATACAAAAGCTTGCCATAGAAAACAGTGTTGATGCGCCCAATCTACGTAGCAGCACCAACCAAACAGCAAAATATTATTCCGAGCAAACTCTCAACCGAGAGTATCTATTTAGGCAATTCTAAGAAAAACAGCTTGCAAAATAGATATAGTTGTATTATGATTGAAAATCATTCGGATAAATCGTTTATAAGAAGAGGTGAACAATGCCAAATGTACGGAAACTCTCACAAGACGAAGTTCGGACGCTCGAAAACAAGGGTAAGGGCCAGCGAAAGCTCGTGGAAGAGCTTTACGACGCAATTTTAGGCGAGTATAGCGAAGGTGATTATGGCGAGGCAACTCTTGAGCCAGGTGAGAATCGGCTCACTGTACGCAACCGTTTGAAGGCTGCGGCGCGCCGACGCAACTTAGCGGTTGATTTCCGCCGCACAAAAGAGGATATGCTGCGTTTCCAGGTAGTTGCTGCACATCCTGAGGCTGCCGAGGCAAAGCCAGTGGCGACATCGTCAGCTGAGCCTAAAACGCGCGGGCGAAAAAAGAAGGTCGTTTAATCAAACACTTCTGCCCACTATGTCATGCTATCGCTAGCGGCAATACTATTCTCCCAGGCAAAATATTATACCGTAGTTACTATACTTACTGAGCGATAGTACCTGCTTTTAGGGGATTGGGCACTACAAAAAGCACGTCGGTAGAATGAAATCTACTGGCGTGCTTTTTGTAATGCGCTTCGATATACTTAGGATTTTCGCTTGTCGTGTATGTGCTGGCAGCAGTATGCTCATTTATCGTTTATTCTTGGTGATTCTTGAGCGGAACGCAAAAATCACCAAGAAAGTGAAAAAAATGCCCGGTTAAGCGAAAACTCTAAAACGATTAGATGGCAATGCTAAAGTTCATAATTAACGGCAGCGCGCCGGTATTTGTGCCTGGCTATACACGCGCGCAAATTCGTCGAGGTATACGTGCGCAAGTGTGGCATCATCAATAATAACGAGGTTTTCGTCGTTACTGACTTCGGCGCTGCTTGTGAAGTTATACGAGCCAGTAATGACCAGATGCTCGTCGATAATAAAAACTTTGTGGTGCATAATATAGCAATTGCCATCGGCTAGCACATCAACCCCGCTGTCGTACAGGCGATGATACATTGCGCCACTGCCCTGAGCATTCTGTGCTTCCATCACGCCGTGTATGCGTAACCCTGCCTGGTGCTGCGCAACCAGCGCATCGGCGATTGAGGCAGAAGTGAATGAGAATGCCATAAAGCTAATCGTGCGTTTCGCAGCCTGTAGCTGCTGAAGCACATATGCCGCAACGCCATCCTCTGGCGCAAAGTAAACTTCGGCCCGCGCCGCGCCCACCTGCACCTGCCGGTACGGTGTAGCGCTGGTTTTGGCCGTGCCAAAACGGCCCACCAGCATTTGCTCGAACTCGGCGCGATAATCGGCGGCGAGCTGCGGGCTACGCACCCGCACCATATTATTGTTGTTCCGCCAGGTGTCGTTGGCGGTCATATTCCACGAGCCAAGCCAGGTTACTTGCCCATCGATAACGGCAAATTTATTGTGCATAAACGGCTCACGCCGATCGAACTGCACCGATATACCCGCCTGCTCAAGTCGTCCCGCTTGCAGCGATGCCTCGGGCGCAACCAGGTTCTCACTATCAATCACGAGCCGCACGGTAACGCCGCGCCGCTGGGCAAGTAGCAGCGCATTCGTTAATTCGCCAAGGTCAAAATCGAACGAGGCCAGATCGATGCTGCTACGTGCGCTGCCAATATCGCGTAGCAGCTGCTCAAGCAGTGGCACAGCTGGACGTCGCGCCGGGTTATCGGGGTAGGCGAGCGTGGGCGTGGTGAAGAACGCTTGAAGTGGCGCGTTCGACGATGGTAGGGCAGGTTGAGGGGCGAGGCGCTGTGCCAGGGTCGGTAAGGTACCAGTCTGCCAGAGGTATAACCCTATCAAACCTGCAAGGAGGAATAGAACCACCAGAAATATACGGCTGCCCTGCCGTTGCGCGTCTGCGGGTGCAGCCATTATGTACCCCTACGCAGCCGTTTGAGCAGCGCGCCAAACCGTGTGCGCTGCCGCCGCATGGCCCGTTCGCTTGTGTCCACAACAGCATGCGAAGCCGTAGGTGAATGTGTATTTGGTGATGGTATACTTTGCGCTATAGGGTTATTCGGAACTGGCGCAGTTGCCAATATCGGTGGTCCTTCCGTCGTACCCGGAGCACTGGCAGACACAGCATCTGGCGCGGCGGTTGGCAGCGCTGCAGCGGCTTGCGCTACCAGCAGCGTTGGGTCGCTCACGCCCGAGCCTGCTGCAATCAGCGCTGCGCGCCGCACAGCCTGTACCTTGTTATCCACTTCTGCATCCGAAAGCGTCGTGTCGGCGGCAATTGTGCCAGCCGTGCCCGTTGCCCACGTAAGCAGCGCCTGGGCAGCAGTATCGTCGAGGTCGCCGCGCAGACTTTCATCTTCTAAAATACGCTCGACTACAAGCTGTTGCCGTTGATTCTCTGCCATTGTTGTTCTTCCTACCAACGCATGTTCAGCAAACACACGCAGTATACCACCCCAACAGTACCAAACCTAACGTCGTTCGTAGCATGCCTCTATGCGCGGTATAATCATTTCCCAATCGTAATGCGCCGCTACCAGCGCGCGACCCGCCGCCGCTAGCTGGCGACCCAGTAGCGGATCATCGAGCAGCTGTAGCACTGCCGCTGCGAAATCATTCGGTCGGTCGGCTAGCAAGCAGTGGGTGCCATGCTGCAACCCTATAATCCCCTCCGCGCCCATATGCGTGCTCACCACGGGTGCCTCAAGCGCAAGAGCTTCGAGCAGCTTCAAGCGCACGCCCCCACCAATGCGCATCGGCACCACGTACACAGACGCACCAGCAATAAATGGCCGCGCATCGGCTACTTCGCCCGTAAGCACAAGGATGCCATCGCGCGCGAGCTGCTGCACCGCTGGTGCCGGGCGCTTGCCCACTGCCAGCAGGCGCAGATTGGGGTAGTGTGTGCGCAGCAGCGGCAGCACCTCGCTGGCAAACCACACCAGCGCATCGACATTAGGCCGGTAATCGAGCGTGCCGCTAAACACCAGAGTTGGCGCGCCAAATACCAGCATTCCATCGCGGGTAGCAGCTAATGCTGTGCGGCTAAAGCTTGTGGTATCAACGCCATTCGGCACCAGGCCAATCGTCATTCCAGGCACAAGCCGGGCCAAGGTCTGGCAGTCATCTTCAGACACAGCCAGCACCGCGTTGCAGCGCCGCATCACCTGAGCCTCGTAACGAAGCAATTTGCGCCATTGCACTAACGAATAAGCAGCAGCATGCCAGCGGCGTGGTGTGCGTGCATCGGCCCAAAACGCCCGCTTCTGGATCAGGTATTCGGCATTAAACTGGTCGAGAATCAGGGTACTTCCTGCATTCCGCGCGGAATGGGCGGCTTGCTCGGGTAAATACGCGGCCATTTCGATGCTCTCGGCTTGAATAACATCGAAATGTTCGGTTGCGAGTAAACCGCGTAGTGCAACCCGGTAGCGTACATCGGCATTACGCAGAGCCATATCTGGCAACGCCGAGGTTAAGGTTGTCCAGGCGCGTTGTGCCATACTTCGCGGGTGTGGCCCGGGCACTGGAATAACCCGGCAGATACGCTGCAATGGCGCAAGCGCATGCTCGGCAGCCGTATTGGGCGCGAAGGTAAGACAGGTGACGGTGTGGCGGCGCGATAGCCCACGAAGCAGCTGGTAGATGCGCATCGTACCGCCGCCGTGCGGAGGGTAAGGCGGGTAGGGCGACAAAACCAGAATATTCACGCCAATTTCACCCTTTCACCGCAGCCAGGATAATACAAGCGCCCAGAGGTGCGGCACAAACAGCACCAGCCCGATCAGCACGGAGGCAATTGCGGTGAGTAGCACGGTGCCTGCCCCAACATCTTTCGCGATTTTTGCCAGCGGATGGTAGCCCGGCGACGCCAGATCGACAGCCGCCTCGACAGCGGTATTTACGCCTTCGGCAGCCAGCACCATTGTAATGGTCAGCAGCAATATCAGCCACTCATAGCGATCGATACGCAGCACCGCGCCGAGCAGCGCCGCTACCAAACCAACTGCGCTATGAATCTTCGCGTTGCGCTGAGTCCATAGTAAGTAACGTACACCTGCAAATGCATAGCGGAACGACGAAATCAGTGTGGCAGCACGCATATGCGCGCCAGGGTTTGTAGGAATATTTGGCTCGGGAGATTGCGAAGGGGCAGCACTCATAGCCGTAGATCTATAGCAATAGTATCTGAATTGGAAACCTGTCAGGTGCGGCCAGCAGTGAAATTACCGCGTTCTGATGCACTGAGCACCGCACCTGACAGGTTTCCACAACTGACGTAGGATTGCTATATCAGAAAGTGTAGAGCGTCGCAAAACGACTAAGCCCAGGCGCACATGAGTCCAGGTTACTGCTGGGCGGCCATACAGCGCGCTTGTTCCGCCGAAACAGCATACAGCCAGGCATGTTCTCAGCGCGTAAGGCCAAGCTGCAGCATCACTGCCTCTTCGCGCGCGCGCATAGCTGCGGCATCGGCTTCGCCGCGCTCGTGGTCGTAGCCCAGCAGGTGGAGCACCCCATGCACCGTCAGGTACGCCAGCTCGCGGGCTGGCGAGTGCCCATACTCCGCCGCCTGTGCAGTCACCCGCTCGTAGGAGATTGCTAGATCGCCAAGGTAGCGGGGCGTATCGGGTGGGCGCACAAATGTGGGTTGCGCGGAATCTGCCACATCATCACCGAACGAGAGCACATCGGTTGGCGCATCAATGCCGCGATAGGTGCGATTCAGCTCGTGTAACTCCGCGTCATCGGTCACTAGCACGCTAAGCTCGATCGCACCCTGTACACCTTCAGCACGAAGCGCGGCGGCGGCGGCGCGCTCAATCAACGCAGCATCGACAAGTGTATCGAACGGTGGGTTAGTCTGTACGTCAATTTCAAGCATATATGTTGCTCAATCATTGCTAGGGATGTTTTACCACCTGAGGCGTATAATCGACACGCGGATGGTAAATGCCCTGGAGTGTAGTGATAAACGCCTGCCGAATTTTCGCAATATCACTGAGCGTCAGGTCGCTCTCGTCGAGCTGCCCACTACTAATGCGCTCATCAATAATGGAGTTCACCAACTCTTCAAGGGTTTGGCCCTGTTTCGCCCGCCCACCGCTACTCACACTCGGATCCTCGCGACCGGGTAATACCTTGCCGCCCTGCACTTTCGAGCGCACCGTCGCCTCAACCGAGTCAGCCAGCATCATAATTGCCTGTTCGCGCGTTTGCGGCTTCGGGCCAGGGTAACGGAAATCTTCGATGTTCACAGTATCTTCTTGCTGAAGCGCGAGCTGGTAGAAATGCCTGATCACACTTGTACCGTGATGGGCCAGAATAAATTCACGCACCTGGCGCGGTAAGCCAGATTCGCGTGCCATTTTATCGCCTTCGGTCACATGGGCGCAGATGATCTCAGCGCTGGTATGCGGATCGAGTTCGTTGTGTACATTCTCGCGGTCGCTCTGGTTATCGGTAAAGAAATATGGCCGGATCGTTTTACCAATATCATGATAATACGAAGCAACACGTAATAAGAGCGCATCGGCTTCAACCAGCTCAGCAGCGCTTTCGGCCAGGTTACCCACCGAGAGGCTATGGTAGTAGGTGCCAGGCGCTTCCCGAATCAGTTTACGCAAGAGCGGATGCGATGGGTGGGCCAATTCCATGAGCTGTTGCGGCGTTGCAACATCCGCCAG
>JAFEAS010000143.1:31321-33310 GCA_018266315.1 Chloroflexi bacterium SZAS-1
ACGCTTGAGAGCAAGATCATTGTCCACTGGTCGGCGATGAACCCACCCGGGATCGCAAGCCAGAACGCCATTTGTGTTAGGCCAGTAACCAGTGCAATAACAACACCCGAAGCAGCAAAGTGGAGCCAGCGCTCACCACGGCCAATTGTGAGTATCCCGGCCATACTGCCAAGCATTAACCCCATCGCCGCCGCCGCATGATTATCATCAAGAAAGGCGATCACCAGACTCAGCAATGTGATCACAATAAGCGCCAAGCCGCGCGGGAAGAGCGTAGCGAGAAGTAATGCCATCGTCCCCAATGGAAAAGCATACACCCAGCTACGCCCCAGTGGCAACAACAGCCGTGCCGCCAGGGCGGTGAGCGCAAACAAGGTAGCTACTACTAGCAGGGTTCGCGTTGTTAGCCACACGGCGCGCTGCATTTTATAAATATAAACGCCTAGGATCACGACCAGCACCACCGCCAATAATCCCTTGCCGCCCAATTCTAGCCAGTCGATATCGGCATCGAGCAAGCCCAGTGCGCCCAACTTTTCGCGCACCGCCGGGGTAACGATGTCGCCAGCATGAATAATATTCTCGCCCTCTTGTACACTCACCATTACTGGCTTCACTTGATTGCGCAGGGATTGTTTGCGCGCACGAGTTGCCGCGTCATCGAGCAGCTGGTTGGGTTGAATAAAGGCGCTGCTAAAGAGCACAATCAGCTGTTGCGCCGCGCCGCGCGCCACTAACGAGCCCCAGTAGGGCATCGAGCGCTCACGCAACGTGCGCACATCGGCATCGTTCAGCTCGTAGTCGTAGGCGCTCATCGCCCGATCGTACACAGCTAATGCCTGCACGTCCACCATAGCCCAATCAGCCTCACTCATACGAATGATCTGAAGCGCCAGCTGTGGCGAAATGACCAGCGTGCTGGTAGGCAAGGGCAAGCTCACCAGCTTTTCCTGCTTTTCTGCATTACTGAAGGTTGGATCGCTGCGTAGCCGGGTAATCGTCTGTAACGCATCAGCCAGGTGGTTGCGCTGCTCAATCGGAATGGTTGAAACGCGCGTATATACGACTGCATCCGGCGAGCTTTCGACCCGAATACGCTCCTGCTCAGTAAGCAATGTGCTGGCAAATGTCACTGTGCGCGGCGCACGCACATCGACTGGGCTTGGCTCGCCAACCTGAAAATTTGGATTTGTGAGCGGGCGAAGCGTAAGAATAGCCCATAGTGCGAGCGCAAGCAGCAAGCACACCCCGATCAGGACTCGAAGCTGCTTGCGCTGAATTTCTAGTGGCCGGGAAACCCGGTCGCGGGTAGCTGCTGGGCGCAGCAGGCGTGCATCGCGCCACCCTCGCCACAGCCGTAGCTCCCATTTGCGTCGCATACTAGTACCTTACACGATTACGCAGCATAACCCATTCTGCAGTCTGCTGCCATCGATACATATGCTATACCTGTGGTGTGCTTAAAATCTCACGGGCCAGCTGGCTGATCAAGCGGCCATCGGCGCGGTCTTTGAATTGTTGAATCAATGCTGGCATCACCTTTCCCATATCCGCGATGCTGGTTGCACCAAGCTGACCAATTGCTTCAACCAGCATCGGGCGCAGCTCATCGGCAGTGAGCTGGCGCGGTAGGTAGGTTTCGAGAATAGTGGCTTCTGCCTCTTCTTGCTGCGCAAGGTCGGCGCGCCCGCCTTTGGTGTAAAGCTCGGCTGCATCGTACCGCCGCTTCACTTCCTTGGTAATGGTTTGCTGCATGGCCGCTTCACTCAACGTCACAACAATTGGCGCAATCTCGCCTTCGCCTTCAGCAGGCTTGGCCGCATCGAACGCCTCTTTAATCAGCACCATTTCAGCATTCTTGAGCGACGCCAGCGCCATCCGTAAAACATCAACGCGCATCCGGTCGCCGCTACGCATGGCTGCTTTTACATCCTGTTGCATCTGCTCTTGAATATTCATTTTCATCCTAGAGCCTGTTATGCACTTTTG
>JAFEAS010000144.1 GCA_018266315.1 Chloroflexi bacterium SZAS-1
CGCAACCCGTGTAAATAATTGACAGGTCTTACGTAGTGGGCGCTTTTCGCCTTCGGTAGAGCGGTACTTTTGCGTTAAGGTGCAGCGATTTTTGCGCTCCGCGCAAAAATCGCTGCACAAAAGAAGGCAATTACCCTGCTGCCGCAGGCAGAATCAGTCAGCCACACGGGCCACCACGTACCTCGTGTGAATAATTGAAGGATAGAACATTGACTGAGCGAACACCAACCCTCGATCAGCTGCTGGCAATCGAGGGCCTTGGCACTGGCCCCTACGGCGGCGGCGACATGGCGCGCTGGTCGCCCGATGGCCGCGAGCTACTGGTGGCGGCGCGCCTGGGCGGCGAGCTTGGGCTGTGGTTGGTGCCAGCGGCGGGCGGCTTTCCACGCCGCGTCACTACGGCGCCGATCGCGTTGCAATTTCTCGCCAGCCCGCTCCAGAGCTTTTCGCCCGATGGCCGCTGGGTCGCCTTACTCTCCGAAGTCAACGGCGCGACTGAGCTGTGGCTGTGGGCGGCTGAAAGTGGCCACCAGGCTCAGCTCACTCACCTGGGCAACCATATTGCTGGTTACAGCTGGGCGCGCGATGGCCAGAGCCTGCTGGTGGCGGCAAACGCACGCGGCAGCTACGACATCTATCGCGTGAGCGTGCCAAGCGGGGCAACCCAGCGCCTCACGACCGATACGCGCTATGAAGTGTCGCCGGTGGAAACGCCAGACGGTACGCGCGTGCTGTATGTTCGGCTCGACGAGCACTGGGTTGACCATGAGATTGTGAGCGTGGCAGCGGGCGGCGGCGATGCGCAGGTAATTGCCAACGACACCGATTTCTTTGATTATCACTATGGCCGCACATTTGGTGTTCCCGTCGTATCGCCCGATGGCAGTACGGTGCTGTTTCGCTCGCACCGCAGCGGCTGGATCAACTATTGGGCGGTGCCTGTGGGTGGGGGCGAACCACACCAGTATTGCCCGCAGGCCGCCGACCAGAGCGGCGCAACCTGGTCGCCCGATGGACGGCAGCTGGCATTTCTTTCGAACACGAACGGCACCGTGGCGCTATGGTGTTGTGACGCCGACGGCAGCAACGCACATGTGCTGGTTGCGCCTGCGCAAGGCGTGTGTGCTGCGCCCGCTTGGTCGCCCGATGGCGCTACGATTGCCTTTTTCCGCTCCGCACCCGACGACACCCAAGATTTGTGGCTGGTTGAGGTTGCCAGCGGCACAGCCCGGCGCGTAACCGATACGCTGCCAGTGGGGCTGCGCGGTCAGCTGCTTCAGCCCGAAAAAATAACGTATAGCAGCTTCGATGGGTTGCCAATACACGCCTATGTGTACCGCCCCACGGCGAGTGCTGCCAACCAGCGCGTACCAGCCGTGTTGCACATTCACGGCGGCCCAACCAGCCAGTTCTATGATGCGTTCGACCCGCTGGCGCAATTCCTGGCGATGCGCGGCTACGCGGTGCTGATGCCGAATATTCGCGGCAGCTCGGGCTACGGCAAGGCATTTGAAGATTTGAATAATGGCGATTGGGGCCACGGCGATCTTCAAGATGCGATTGCGGGGGCCAATTGGCTGCGCGCGCAGCCCTGGATCGATGGCGCGCATATTGGCATTACCGGAACCAGCTATGGCGGCTGCCTGAGTATGTCGGCGGTGTGTAATGCGCCCGGCGAGTTCCAGGCCGCCGCGCCACATGCGGGCTATGCCGACTGGGTATTTGTGATGGGCGAGCAAGAGCGCCGCCACCTGCAGCTGATGCGGTATGAATTTGGCGAGTTTGAACAACATCCGGAGGTATACCGTCACTGCTCGCCGATCTACAGTGTGCGCCAGGCGCAGACACCCACGCTGGTGCTGCATGGTGAGGGGCTGCTACCCCGTTCCGACGACTCGCGCCGCTTTGTTGAGGCGATGCGCCGCGAATATAAGACCGTGGAGTATAAAGTATACCCGGGCGAATGCTACTACGTGCGCACCCGCCCAAATCTGCGGCAGATGTATAGCGACATCGCGGCGTTCTTCGACCGGTATTTGAAAACCGAGCAGTAATTTCCGGATTTCTCTAAAAAGCCAATAGTCAGGTGTTCGCTTCAATTGCTTCTACTCTCGGCACGGTTGTTGCAAAGGGCTTACGCAACAAGCAGGGAAACAGCGAAAGAGGCATCAATGAACACCACAGCCATCTGGCAATTGCTGCGCGAAACGTATAACGAATGGAGCGAAGATCGGGCGCCGCGCTTAGCCGCTGCGCTGGCCTATTACACCGTTTTTGCGCTGGCCCCACTTCTGATTATTGTGATTGCGATTGCCGGGCTGTTTTTCGGCGAGGCCCAGGTGCGCGACAGTATCTTGAATCAGGTGGGCGGGTTAATTGGGCAGAATGGCCGTGAAGCGATCGATGCCATGGTGCAGGGCGCGCGCAAACCGACCACCGGGGTTATCGCCACCGTTATTGGTGTTATAACCCTCTTGTTTGCGGCAGGCGGGCTGTTTGGGCAACTGCAAGATGCGCTGAATACAATCTGGGAAGTGCAACCGAAGCCTGGGCGCGGTATCTGGGGAACGATTCAGGCGCGCTTTCTCTCATTTGCGATGGTATTGGGCGTTGGATTCTTGCTGCTCGTATCGCTGATGATCAGTGCGACGCTCTCGGCGGTTGGCTCGTTTGTGGCGGGCGATACGTATAGTACCACTGTGCTCTGGCAGGTGGTGAATTTTGTCGTTTCGTTTGTGGTTACCACCCTGCTCTTCGCAATGATCTATAAAATCCTGCCCGATGCTAAAGTCGCCTGGCGCGATGTGGGGGTTGGTGCGATCGCAACTGCCGCGCTCTTCTCGCTTGGGCGCTTTGCAATTAGCATGTACCTGGGGCGTGCCGCGCCAGAATCGACCTATGGTGCTGCCGGTTCGTTGGTGGCGCTATTGCTGTGGGTGTACTATTCAGCCCAGATTCTCTTCCTGGGAGCTGAATTTACCCAGGTGTATGCCAAAGCATATGGCTCGAAGATTCAGCCCGCCGATGATGCGGTGCCGGTAACAGAAGAAGCGCGCGCTAACCAGGGGATGCCACGGAAAGCGGTTGTTGCGGCTACTGCAGCAATTGCCGATGGGAACATACCGCAGCCTGCTGCTCGCCGTATTACGCCTGCTGCTTCGCTGCAACCGCACATTACCTCCACCGAGCGTGTACCGCAAGTGGCAATGTTCGGTGCGATTGGTGCGTTTATCCTTGGCCTGCTGATTGGGCAACGAAAAAGCTTGCGGGAAAGTTAAACCTTCCCGCAAGCCGATGGGGCTTTAGCCCAGTGCCAGCACCCGTTCGCGCAGCGTGATCCAGCTCTTGGTCTGCTGCACTTTCATGCCACGCGGTGATACCCGCACGAACTGGCTGCGCGCCTCGTCCCAGCGCTCAAGCAGATCGGCGGCGCGTGGGCTGCCGGTTAGTTCCAGGTGGCGCGCAAGCAATCCGCGAATATTGATCTCATCGTCGCCATCGAGGCGGCCCAGCTCTACCAGCTCACCATTACAGCGCGCGGCGAAGTTGTTGTCTTCGTCGAGCACATAGGCGATACCGCCCGTCATACCGGCGGCGAAGTTGCGGCCAGTGCTGCCCAGCACCAGCACCGCGCCACCAGTCATGTACTCGCAGCCATGGTCGCCCAGGCCCTCAACCACCGCCACTGCGCCCGAATTGCGCACTGCAAAGCGTTCGCCCCCGCGCCCAGCGGCGAACAGTGCGCCGCCGGTAGCGCCATAGAGTACGGTGTTGCCAATAATAGTGTTTTCGTGGGTGGCGAACCGCACCGCCGCCGTAGGCCGCACCACAATTTCGCCGCCGCCCATGCCCTTGCCAACATAGTCGTTGGCTTCGCCCGCAAGCACGAAACGCACACCCGGTGCCTGGAACGCCCCAAAGCTCTGCCCGGCGCTGCCCGTAAACCGTACCGTAATCGTGCCATCGGGCAGGCCCGCCTCGCCATAGCGGCCACCAATTGAGCCTGAGAGGGTTGCGCCAACCGAGCGGTCGCAGTTGCCAATCGTCAGCTCTAGCTCGACTGGCTGGCCGCGCTCGACTGCTGCCTGCGCATGTTCCAGTAGCTCAAGGTTAAGCTCGCTCGCCGCCGCGAAGCCATTCCATTGCTGGGTATTGCGAATATCCTGGCCTTCGTCGTCGAGGCGGGCCAGCAATGCCGACATATCAAGCATGTCGGCGGTGCCACCACAGCCAATTTGCTCAAGCAAATCGGTGCGACCCACAATCTCGCTAAGGGTGCGTGCGCCGAGCGAAGCCAGAATTTCGCGTACTTCCTGGGCAAGGTGCGTGAAGAAGTGCATCACCTGCTCGGGCGTGCCCTTGAACTTGGCACGCAGGTCGGCGCGCTGGGTGGCGATACCTACCGGGCAGTTGTTGCTGTGGCAGGTGCGTGCCATCACGCAGCCTTCGGCCACCAATGCTGCCGTGCCAAACGAGAATTCGTCGGCACCAAGCAATGCCGCCATCACCACATCCACACCGGTCTTCAGGCCGCCGTCGGCACGCAGCCGCACGCGCCCGCGCAGGTCGTTCAGCACCAGGGTTTGCTGCGCTTCGGCCAGGCCCAGCTCCCAGTTCACGCCCGCATTCTTGATTGATGAGAGCGGCGATGCCCCGGTGCCGCCCGAATGCCCACTGATCAGGATGACATCGGCCCCGCCCTTGGCGACACCGGCGGCAATAGTGCCAACGCCTGCTTCAGCAACCAGCTTCACCGACACTGCCGCCGCCGGGTTCACTTGCTTGAGGTCGTAGATCAGCTGCGACAGGTCTTCGATACTGTAAATGTCGTGGTGCGGCGGCGGCGAAATGAGCTGCACGCCTGGCGTCGTGTGCCGCACCCGCGCAATTTCTTCGGTGACTTTATGACCCGGCAGCTGTCCGCCTTCGCCCGGCTTCGAGCCTTGCGCCATTTTGATCTGAAGCTCACGGGCCGAGGCCAAATAGGCTGGGGTGACGCCGAAGCGACCCGAGGCCACCTGCTTAATCGGGCTGTTGCGCTCATCGGTGTAGCGCTCAGGCGATTCGCCGCCCTCGCCCGAATTGCTCAGCCCACCCAATCGGTTCATTGCGATCGCTAGCGTTTCGTGCGCTTCGCTGCTGGTGGAGCCGAGCGACATAGCGGCGGTGGAGAAGCGTGTGAGAATCGCTTCGAGCGGCTCAACTTCATCAACGGAAATAGGCGCTTGGGTGGCCTGGGCGCGGAAGCCCAGCAGATCGCGCAGCTCGGTGGGCGGGCGCTTGTGTACCAGGTCGCTATACGATTTATAGGTTGCGAAATCGCCGCCGCCCGAGGCGCGCTGAAGCGCGTGAACCACCGCCGGGGCGAACGAGTGATAGTCGCCATCCTTCTTAAACTTATAGAAGCCCGGGTGCGGCAGCGACGCGCGTGAAGCCATTAATGGTAAACGGCTGGCGAAGGCTTCGTCGTGATGCTCAAGCACATCGCTGGCGAGCTTCTCGAAGCTTACGCCGCCCAGGCGCGCGGGTGTGCCGGTGAAGCAGCGCTCGACCAGTGCATTGGCAAGGCCGATGGTCTCGAAGATTTGTGCGCCACAGTAGCTATCGACCGTGGCGATGCCGATCTTCGACATAATCTTCAGCAGGCCCTTCTCGAGCGCGTGGATGTACTTGTGCTCGGCCTCAGTCGCCAGCTCAGCCGGGCTGCGGCGATCGTCTTCGGCTGGCTCCTGGCCCTTAACCTTCACTTCGTCGCGCTCGATTGCCAGGTTGCGCACGGTAGCCAGCGCCAGGTACGGATTCACCGCTTCGGCACCCATACCCACCAGGCAGGCCAGGTGATGCACCTCACGCGGCTCACCGCTTTCAACTATCAGGCTAACGGAGGTGCGCAGCCCCAGGCGAATGAGGTGCTGGTGTACGGCACCCAGCGCCAGCAGCGCAGGAATTGGCGCATTGTATTCGTCTACACCGCGATCGCTGATGATGAGCAGCACTTTATTGGCGGCGACCGCAGCTTCGGCCTGCTGACAAAGCCGGTCGAGCGCGCCCGCCATTGCCTGGGCACCTTCGGCGGCGGGAAATAGCGCCGGGAGCGTGGCGCTGGCGAAGGCCGGGTCGTGCAATGTGCGAATTGTTGCCAGGTGCTCGTCGGTAAGCACGGGGCTAGACAAGCGGATAAGGTGGGCGTGCTGCGGGCCAGATTCAAGGAAGTTGCCACGCCGCCCCAGCGCAAACGAAAGCGACATAACCAGCTCTTCGCGCAACGGGTCGATTGGCGGATTCGTCACTTCAGCGAAGCGCTGCTTGAAATAGCCATACAGCGGGCGGGCGCGCTCGGCGAGCACAGCTGCCGGGGTGTCATCGCCCATCGAGCCAACCGGCTCCTGGCCGTCGCGCAGCATTGGGCGTAGCACAACCGCAAGCTCTTCGGCGGTATAGCCAAAGGCGTGTTGCAGCTCGCCCAGCAGGGCCGATTTCGATGCGCGCGACGCCGATGTCTCAGGTTCGTAGCCTTCGGCGATATGCTCAACACCAGCCGGGGGCAGCACTTCCATCTGGCGCGCCAGCCACTCGGCATAGGGGTTTGCGGCTGCCAATCGGCTTTTGATCGTCTTGTTATCTTCAAATGTGCCGGTGCGCAGATCGGCGGCGATCATCTGGCCGGGGCCAACCTTCCCCTTCTTAATCACACGCGCATCATCGATTGTGACCGCACCAACTTCCGAGCCGCACACGACCAGGCCATCGTCGGTGATCAGGTAGCGTGCCGGGCGCAGGCCATTGCGGTCAAGCGCCAGGCCTACCGTCTGCCCATCGCTAAAGCACAGCGCCGCCGGGCCATCCCACGGTTCGGTCAAGCCCGCGTGATACTGGTAGAAGGCGCGCCAGCTTGGATCCATATCCTGAACGCGCTCCCATGCTTCCGGCACCAGCATCGTCAGGGCGTGGCGCACATCGCGGCCACCCATCACTAGGAGCTCAAGCACATTGTCGAGCATACCCGAGTCCGAGCCAGTGGTATCGACGACTGGCCCCACCTGAGCGGCAGCCTGCGCCAGGGCGCTACCGCCCTGCCCAATCGATGTGGTGGTGTCGGCCAGCGCGCCGCGCTGCCACTCGGCCTCGCGGGCACGCATCCAGGTAATATTACCCTGCAGGGTATTGATTTCACCATTATGCGATACCATGCGGAAGGGCTGCGCGCGTTCCCAGGTGGGGAACGTGTTGGTTGAATAGCGCTGGTGGAATACCGCAATCGCGGTGGTATAGTCCGGGTCTGCCAGGTCGGTATAGAAGTTCGGCAGCACCGGCGCGACCATCAAGCCTTTGTAGACCAATGTGCGTGCCGAAAGCGAGGAGATATAGAAACCCTCCAACTGCTGGGCTTTGGCACCGGCCTCCATCGCCTTGCGCGCCAGGTACAACGCCCGTTCGCGCGCTTCGCCCGCGAGGCCAGTATTTGCGCAACCAACCAGCGCCTGCTCAATCACCGGCTGCGTGGCGCGGGCACGCTCGCCCAATGCCTCACCATTCACCGGAACCGTGCGCCAGCCAAGCAGCTGCAGACCAGTTGCGTGCAGTGCGCTCGCCACCAAGGTGCGGGCGGCGGCCTGTGCTTCAGCTTCGCGGGGCAAAAAGCACATACCAACTGCCAGATCATCGGCATTGTATCGAATACCCAATCGGGTGAGCTCGCGGGCAAAGAACGCGCGCGGAATTTGTGTGAGAACACCTGCCCCATCACCACTTTTGCCGTCGGCTGCCACGCCGCCCCGGTGGGCCATATTGCCTACGGCAGTGAGTGCCATTTGTATAATATCGTGGCTGGGTGTACCCGAGAGTTGGGCAACAAACCCAATGCCACAGGCGTCGTGCTCGAATCGAGGATCGTACAGGCCGCGTCGCGTCATCTTCTGGCTAATCTGCATGTCGTTCATCCCTCTACTGCGTGGGTAGGTGCGAACGGCCGGGCATATTGTGCGCCCGACCAGCAAATAAGTGTCTATAACCGTGCCGTTGAGATGCCAACCGATACATCAGTAGCGCTGTACCGTGTGGGTACAGGCCAGCGCGATGCTAAAGGCAGGTGCTCCGTCATGGAGCAGGGTTATACGTTTCGCCGCCGTTGCCGACTATGCCAATGTTTGTTGGTGCGCGCTGGTACGAAGGGAGGGTAGCGCGATTTTTAGCGTTTGGAGGCTCTAGATACACAAAAACCCACAGCCAGATCTCGTACACCGAGATCGCTGCGGGCATCTTTGCAATCCGCTAGATCACTGTATAAAAGTTAAAAACAATATATAAGAAGGATATACCTTTGTCAAGGGGCTTTGTGCAAGATTTCTCATTCCCATGCGGAAATTTGGATGTTTCATCTAGATATAAATTTACATTTTATCCAATACACATAAAATCAAATTTATTCAGGTCTAGAAAAAGGCAATATAATGATGATTTTGTATATTTCAAACATATAGCATGAAGCCGGATAGTCTGGGTGATGCATGCCAAATTCGGGTGAATACGTACCCAATGGCATGATGAATGCGCGATAGAGGCGCTGCGTAAGCCCTGTAATAAAGCAAGGCTGATATCATTAGTTTACGCGCAGAGCAGTGCAACGATACACAAACGCCCGCCGGGTGGGAAGCTCCCACCCGGCGGGCAATAACTGACCGAATAGCGTGAATGACTTGTTTAGCTGGCTGGGGCGGTTACACCCACAACAACTGGCTCCTCAACTTGCCCGCCCGGCACTGCAATGCCATCGGTAACATAGCCATGCTCACCCATTTCGGGCATATCCAGACCGTTAATCTCATCTTCGGCGCGGCTGCGCAGCAGGCCAGCCCGCTTCAGTACCGTGAAGAAGGCATACGAAAGGCCAAATGCCCAGGCAGTAATTGCTACAACTTCAAGCACCTGCGGCAGGATCTGGCCGAAGCTGCCGCCGACAATGCCGGTCACAGGGGCGGTTACGCCATTCCAGGCACCGGTATCGGGGTTGCCTACGGCGAAGATGCCAACGGCCAGCACACCCCACATACCGTTTACGAAGTGCACTGGCACCGCACCGACCGGGTCATCGATCTTGGCCTTCTCAAGCCAGCCAGTCGCCAATACCACCAGCACACCCGCCACCAGGCCAATGATCACTGCGCCCCAGGGATCGACGAATGCGCACGGTGCAGTAATTGCCACCAGACCCGCCAGGATGCCATTGACCGACATTGATGGTGAGGGCTTTTTAGCCGGGGTGAAGAGCCAGGTGTAGAACATCGTGCTGCAGCCGCCCGCTGCGCCCGCGAGCAACGTGTTAATCGCCGCAACAACTGTGAGGTTAATCGGCCACATCGAGGCTGCCGTAGTCACGGTTCCTGCCTGATCGGCAACTGCCGGGGTAATCAAGCCCAGCGATGAGCCAGGGTTGAAGCCGAACCAGCCGAAGAACAGAATAATTGTGCCAAGGATGCCCATTGGAATATTGTGGCCGGGGATGGTGTTTGCGCTGCCATCTTTGTTGAATTTGCCGATGCGCGGGCCAATCACCATCGCAATCGCCAGACCAACCGCGCCACCAGTCATGTGTACGACGCCCGAGCCAGCAAAATCGACAGCACCATTGCCCAGGCCCAGCGAGCGGCCCAGATTAGCCAGCCAGCCACCGCCCCATACCCAGTTACCGGCAATGGGGTAGATGATCATGCTGACCCAGAAGCTCATGATTACGAAGCCCGAGAATTTGATGCGCTCAGCGCCCGAGCCGGTCGGGATCGTGGCGGCGGTGTCCATGAAGACCATCTGGAATAGGAAGAATGCGAAGATACCGGCGGCGCTGAGGCCAATGCCCTGTAGGAAAAAGCCGGTGGTACCAAGTACACCAAACTGCTCGCCCAGGCGCAAGCCACTGCTCAGGCTATCACCCCAGGCACCCAGGGTGAGCGGCGAGAAGGCCCACGGCCCAGCAATTGCGCCAGGAGTGCTTACTTCGGGGTAGGCCTTGTTCAGCGCGCCAAACTGAAATGCGAAGCCACAAATCCAGTAGCCAATCGCACCAATACAGAACACCATCATATTCATAAGCATGGTATGGGCGACGTTTTTGGCGCGAGTAAACCCGGTTTCGACCAGCGCAAAACCTGCCTGCATAAAAAACACAAGGAAGCCCGCAAGAATCAGCCAGAGGATGTTTGCTGCGGTTGTCAGAAGCTGTAGTTGGTCATTCATCGAACGAAGATCCTTTCTTGGTTTCTTTAACCTCGTCGTAGGTTTGGTGCGGCGTCCGGCTCAACAGATATGCACATCACTTTGCTATCGTGTCGAACGGCGCGCCTCTGTACGGCGACCCTTTGGCTCCATGGCCGCCCATCGAACGTGGATGGGGGAGCGGTGGCCCGACCGCTGAGTAGTATGTTCGTGTGAGAACCTCCTTCCGCAACCGTCGCAAGTATGAGCGAACAGCCAGACTGGCATTTCACAAGAAATTGTTAGTCGGCAGCACCTTCGGTGAGCAGCTGCGGTGCCGCTTCGGTGGCGGGTTCAGTTGTGGCTTTGCCGCCAAAGGCTAGTCGCAATAGCGGCGGTGTGACCAGGGTTGTTGCTAATGTCACAACCACCAGCACCGAGAACAGATTGGCCGTGAGCAAACCGTTGGCTAACCCGGCCCCGGCAATCACCAGCGCAACTTCGCCGCGTGAGATCATGCCCACGCCGATCTGGAATGAAGCGCGATTGCTGAAGCCGCCGAGCCGCGCGCCCAACCCACCGCCGACAATCTTAGTAAGCACTGCCAGTACCACCAGGACAATCGTGAGCGTTGGTGCCGCAATCAGGCCAGCCGCCTGGGCCTGCAAGCCAATATTAATGAAGAATACCGGGATGAAGAAGCCATAGCCGAGCGATGCAGTACCATCGTGGACGATATGCCCCTCATCGGCGTGGCGGGCAACCACAACACCCAGCAGGTACGCGCCAGTAATCGTCGCAACGCTGCCCAATGCCTCGGCGGCCCAGGAATACACCAGCACAAGCCCAAGCAGTAACGCCAAGCTGGCCTCGCGGTGATGCAAATGGCGCTCCCAGCGCACGAGCACCGGCACAACTTTATCGCCAATGAACCAGGCTACCGGGAAGAACAGCAGCATCTTGCCCAGCGTCCAGTAAATATTGCCTTCACCCGAAAGGCTCATCACAAGCGCAAATACCAGCACGCCGAGTACATCATCGATAATCGCCGCACCCAGAATCGTTGAGCCTTCGCGCGAGCGTAGCCGCCCCAGCTCGCGTAATGTCTGGGCTGAAATGCTCACACTGGTAGCCGTGAGTACCGCGCCGAGGAATAAGGCGTGGTGCCATTCAAGGCCAAACGCCTCGCCAACCGCCAGGCCCGCGAGCAGGGGGAGCACGACGCCGCCAATTGCTGTGAGCGTTGAGGCTTTCCCGGCCTGGCGTAGGGCTGCGGTGTCGGTTTCAAGCCCCGCCATGAACATCAATAGGATGACGCCAATATCGGCTAAAAGCTGTAGCGTTTCGTTCGGGGCCAGCCAGCCGAGGAGCGAAGGGCCGAGAATGAGGCCTAGTAATAGCTCGCCAAACACCGCAGGCATACCCAGCCGATGGCTGATCTGGGCGGCGATCTTGGCACCAACCAGAATACCGGCCAGTGGCAGGAGCATAGTCAACGTCTCGTGCATCGCAACCCTCTTCGCATAACACAGCAACGCCGGCTCGATCGCCCATCGATCAATCCGGCGCCGCTTCATTGCACGCAATTAACGAAAGTTAAACCTGGGTAGCTGAAGTATATGCGCTTCCTTTCAATCGCACCACGGTTACAACGTATAAATATGAATTTAGCATCTTTGTATATATTGCATAAACCGCTAATCTTGGGCTGTATGAAATCAGGGTAATCGTCAATTATACAAGGGGCATTTATTTACGCGAAAGCTTAGGGCTACATTATCGCGCCGTGTCCAGCGATAGTTTGGCTAATGAACGTATGATTATATGGTTTTGCTGCTGCCCCTAATCGTTCCGTTAGCTAAAATATCTAACCCTGGCTTTCTGCTGTCGCTGGAACGACGCGTTTTATGGGGTGCGGCGGGGGAATGTTCTGTATTGAATGTTCTGTATTGATGGAATAACTCAGCCGCGTAACCCCGATTGGGCATTACTCGGCCAGAAAAGTAGATATTGCGTCGAGGGTTTGCGGGTGGTTCATTATCCAGGTGTGGCAGGCATCTACTTCGATAAAGCGATTCATGCGCGGCAGAAGTGTTTCGCGCACCATTACCGTGCCATCATGCGGCGGCTCGAGCACGCGCGTGCCGAGTAATGCCGCCGGGTTGCGCAGATCAGTCGCGCGGGTACCTGCAATCACCATCACCGGGGTGTGGGGAATGGCGCACGTCGCAGCGATGGCTGTGCTGTCGGCCAGCGCGCACCCAGCTGGCCCAAGCGCGTGCCTGGCAAAGGGGCAGTGCAGCAGGTGGCGCGCAAGCTGCGAGCCGTTATTCGGCGGTGCCAACATCGCGATTCTGCCAAGCTGGGGCAGCGATGTTTGCGCCAGGCAGCGGCGCAGCACGAGTGCGCCCATACTGTGGGTAACGCAATGGATTGGTTGGCCGACCTGTACGATTTCACCAACGATGACTGCGAGCTGCCGGGCCAGTCTATCGAGGGTGTAGGTACGGCTCGCATAGCCCCAGCTGGTTACCGCATACCCTTGCGCTTGCAATCGGGCGGCTACGCGCCGTAGTGAACTGGCGCGGCGGCCCAAACCATGGATGAGGATTACGTGGGCTTGCGGGTTGGTCGTTTTGAACATCGCAGTTATACGCACTCAAGTGCTCGGCGAGTAGGCCCTGGCTCAATATACTTGAATACAAGTATCTCGTATTGAAAAGCTATGTGAGCCAAGGAGCAACAACATGCCAATGATAACTTGTGCGCGGCAGAAACGCACGCAACTTTTAAAGTGGATGATTATTCGCGCGGTCCCGCTTCTCAACACATTTCGCCCACGGTCAGCGTGGCAGCATTCACTTGAGGAATTACGGCACTTTCCACCGAGTACTTGGGGGGCTGAGCTAGCTACCTTTTTAGGTGCACGCCGCTTTAGTGATTTTTTGACCAATTACGAAGCGCACGACGCCTTTCATACACTGCTAGATTACGATACCAATGTGATTGGTGAATTGCGCCTGCAAGCATTTATGGTTGGTAATCGTAGCGCATCATTTGCTGGGCGCGTGCTTTTAGGCGCGGGTTTACTTATACTGCCTGAATTGTGGCCCCAGCTTGGGTATGACATGAGCCGCGGCCGACAATCCGATTGTGTTGGACAATGGCGCGTGCCAACACTGCTTTCGTGCAATATTGCGCCATTACAGGCACGCATCGCGAAACGCGTTGATGTGCTTTCGACGTTTTCTTGAGCGTAACGTTTGGCGATACAGTTAGGCTATGCTATGCATGGTATACTGGAAATAGCAACCGAACATTTCATTTTGTAACAAAGAAGAATTGCTATGACACCATATCGCCCACGCATTAGCCCGCAGGTCGTACGCGATTTACAACGCCGAATGTCTAGCGATCATTGGCTCGGTGAACCTTCGATTGACACACCCCCTGTGCTACGAAACGTTCAGCAATGGCTATTCGTCGTGTTTGCGCTCGCCTGGGCAGCCCTGGCGCTCGCTGCACCGATTATTCTGTTCCTGCTGCTCTTCCGTATGAATTACACCGTTCAATGGCTGGTTGCTGGGTTATGGCTGCTGCTCGCCTCGGGTGTTACCGTCAGTGGAATGATGATTATCAATGGCGTTGTGCAGCTATGGCATCAGCCTCGGCGAGTGCCAGGGCAAATGGTTTTGGGCATAGCAGGGTTGCTCTTCATCGGCAACACCGTTTTGCTGTTCCCTGGGCTGCGCGGTCGCGTTCCAGCCTATGTAACGCTTGGCGTAAGTATTGTGCTGGCTGGCTTACTTGTAGGATGGGCAGCGTATCTGTTGTTCACTCGCACGCAGAAACCGCTCTGGTTACGTATATTGGATCTTGTGGTGATACTGTACTATGCCATCGGTCTTATTGTGATGAATCTTGTGGTGGAACACGATGCGATTGGGCTGGCACCGCAAACCGCCCGAGGCCTTTCTGTCCTTGGCCGAACGATGCTCCCATTTAACATTTTTGTGATAGCTCTTATGCCTCTAGGACAGGCTGATCTATCTCATATTCGCTGGAATAAAACAACATCATGGCTGGTTGGCACGCTTGTGGTGGCACTGCTTGTCTTAATGTTGCTGACCGTATTTGAGCTCTTCGCAGGATAAGTAGCACGAAACTCTGCACTTGTTGCACATTTACATAAGTCCACGGTTAGCGGTTTCAGGGCAATGCCGTCGAGGCGGCCAGCGGCGCTGCCCGGCACCACAACTATCGGCGCTGACAAACCGTGCCAGCACCGGGTCGTACATCCGGGCGTGGTAGTCCAGTAAGCCGGTGCCATCGCGCCGCTGGACGGTGAAGCCCAGCGTGGTCTGGGGCAGGTTGCCATTACAAAACACCCACACAGTTCAAGCCCGGTTGCTCAGGCCGCAGGGCCGCTGGNNCACCCCAGCACCCCGGTCGGGGCTTATCGTCCCGAATATGATGTAGTCGCCCCAACAGCGTCGGCGTGCCATGCCTCCGTGGTGCTGACCGCTGGCAATATCCGACAGGGGCTTCCGCACACAAAAGCTGTACTGACTTATGTGTCCGTCGCACGGCATGACCACGGGCGATGCACTTGCTACCAGCGTCCGTTGCCGACGACGCCGGGGAACCAGCGTGGTTTCCCAGCGGGGTGAAGAGGTAGCGCCACCCTGCAACATTGGTTAATCCCCTGAGTAGCTATGCTGGAGTGTACCTAGGTTTACAAATACCCTCATTACGATAGTAACCTGTGTAGTTGTGAGATTTGAAAGGCGTATATTGCATACTCAGCCAGGGCATAGCTTAATCAAAGTACTCATAATTATCAAAGAGTGCGCAAGCGCGGTTGCGCGCGTCGTTGGCGCTCATAGAACACAATTGGCCGAAGCGCGCGGTTGATCCGCGTGTAATCTGGTGTAGCCAGTCGGATCAACCAGATAGATCACCCGGCAGATACGGCTACTTGTTCACGTGCGCCAGCCGCCAAATAATAAACGCCCATATAGGCAAACCAATACTAATAAGTAGTAATTGCGCAATTCCCTCACTACTTGCAGAAGATAAATTTGGAAGTAATTCGATAAGAAACCGAGATAGCGGGGAAAGAAAAAGCAAATTAGAAATAATGGTTGGAATCATAATAACAGAAATTTGTTTCAATGTGAGTTTATAAGCAAAATTTTCACCGCTCAACATTCTTAGCGGAAAATATATGGCTAAGTAGAGTATTACCAGGAAGGGTATTGAGAATAGTATCATCTTAAAATCAGCTGCACTCATGGTTCCCCCCTATAACAATATAATCGATTTGATCATGTACCGCTGTAAAAGCAAGATTACGAAGGGTGAAGTTGATAGTATTCATTGGTAAAGGTCGAGAAGTATATCCAGAAACGCTCTTGCCGTTGGGTTTAGTTTATCAGTTCCGTACAAAAATACAGTGAATGTAACTCCGGCGGTCATTACATTTCTGAAATCAGCATCCGACCATCCTGCAACCGTTTACTATTTGCGAATTCTCCCCAAGACCAGCCAAAGTTCGCTCAGTTTCCTCACGGCCGCTGGGGGTGCACGGCCCAAAAGACATGCCCACCTGAGATCAAAGTTGACGTAGCCGACTTGCATAGCGCTAATGTGTCATGCCTCCGGTATGCCATGCAGCAGGTATCCGTCTCTTAGTGTGGTACTGCAGTGCCGTGGACGGTGTAACATAGCTTCTG
>JAFEAS010000145.1:0-7139 GCA_018266315.1 Chloroflexi bacterium SZAS-1
GGCGTGGGCAAAACCGCAATTGCCGAAGGCTTGGCCCAGCGGATTGTGTCGGGCGATGTGCCGCTGCCGCTGAAAGATCGCAAACTGCTCGCGCTCGATCTGGCGGGCATGGTGGCCGGATCGAAGTTTCGCGGCGAGTTTGAAGAGCGCCTGAAGGCCGTGATGGAAGAAGTGCGTGCTGCGCAGGGCCAGGTCATTCTGTTCATCGACGAGCTGCATACGGTGGTGGGCGCGGGCGCGGCGGCAGGCTCGATCGACGCCTCGAATATGCTCAAGCCCGGCCTGGCGCGCGGCGATATGCAGGTGGTGGGCGCGACCACGATCGACGAATATCGCAAGCATATTGAGAAGGATGCCGCGCTGGAACGGCGCTTCAGCCCGGTGTTTGTGGAAGAGCCTGATGTCGAGACGACCATTGAGATGCTGCGTGGCCTACGCAAGCGTTACGAAGAGCACCATGCGCTCACCATCTCCGACGAGGCGATCGAGGCGGCGGCGCGCCTTTCTAGCCGCTACATCGCCGATCGCTTCCTGCCCGATAAGGCGATTGACCTGATCGATGAGGCTTCGGCCAAGCTGCGTATCGACATTTATTCCATGCCCAAGGATCTGCGCGAGCAGGAAAGCGACCTTGAGAAGCTGCGCCGCGAGGAAGAGGATGCCGGTGCGCGCCGCGATTACGAGCGCGCCGCCACGTTACGCGCACGCTTCCTGGCACTTGAGCAGGAATTTACCACTGCGCGCGATGCCTGGCTCAAAACCTCGAACCTCGATGAAGTGGTTGACGAGGAAGATGTCGCCGCGATTGTATCGAATTGGACGGGCGTACCCGTAAATCGTATGCTCGAAACCGAGCGCGAGAAGCTAGTTGACATGGAAGCACGCCTGCACGAGCGGGTAATCGGTCAGCACGAAGCGATTGTTGCGCTCTCCGATGCGATTCGCCGTGCGCGCAGCGGCCTGAAAGACCCGGGCCGCCCGATTGGCTCATTCATTTTCGTGGGGCCAACCGGCGTGGGCAAAACCGAGTTGGCCAAGGCACTGGCCGAGTTTATGTTCGACAGCGAAGACGCGATGACTCGCGTGGACATGAGCGAGTTCCAGGAGCGCCACACCGTCAGCCGCCTGATTGGCGCGCCGCCCGGATATGTGGGCTACGACGATGCCGGGCAGCTCACCGAGAGCGTGCGGCGGCGGCCCTACCAGGTGGTGCTGTTCGATGAGATCGAGAAGGCCCACCCGGATGTGTTCAACACGCTGTTGCAGGTGCTCGATGATGGCCGCCTGACCGACGGCCAGGGCCATACGGTCGATTTCCGCAATACGGTCGTGATTATGACCTCGAACGTGGGCACCGAGCATGTTCGCCAGCAGAGCATTGGCCTGGTGCGCCAGCACGATCGCAATGCCGAAGAGGCGGCCAAAGAGCGCGTGCACGAGGCGCTGCGCCAGGCGTTCCGGCCTGAGTTCCTGAACCGCATCGACGATATCGTCGTATTCCAGGCGCTCACCGAGAACGAGCTAACCCAGATCGTTGACCTGCTGGTGAAGGAAGTAGCCGACCGCCTGCGCGAGCAGGGCATGACGCTGGAACTCACCCAGGCGGCAAAAGCGCTGCTGGTGCGCGAAGGCTACGTGCCAGCCTATGGGGCACGCCCATTGCGCCGCACCATCCAGCGTATGATCGAAACCCGGCTCTCGCGCGACATGCTGAAGGGCACGTTCACGCCTGGCGACGTAATCATCGTCGATGTGGATGGCGGCGAGCTGAGCTTCAGCAAGCGCGAGGCGCTTGAGCTCAACCCGGCCAACACCGCAGCGCCGCTCGATGCCTAAGCGTTAATATACTACCCCGGTTACTCATCCACCGATGACGCAGATAAGACCTGCGTCATCGGTGGATAGTATTGTGTTCCGCCCGCCCCCGGAATGCCCACGACTCCTGGCGCATCGGTCACTCCATCCTCCAGTGTCGCGCCCACCATCGCAAAGGCGTCGGTCAGCTCCTGATTGGCGTAGATGCCCATGGGTAAATCCATGGTCAGCGTATAGTCGCGCCCGCCTGTGGTGAAGACCTCGGTCGCCAACCAGCGGTACGGGCCAAGCTCACGCACCAGCACCCTGCCGGAGAAATGAAATACCAGTAGTTGGGCTTGACAAAAAAGAAAAAGAGGGGTATTATTATTTTGCCCTCAATCTTTGTAGTAATCTATTAAACACCTTACAGCATTGTCTTTATCAGCAAATGTGCGTTTCATGGTTATACTATGCCTAAAGTCTGTAACTCGTTGCGCGTGAACGGGTTTTCTTGGTATTGTCGTGTTATAGCCTAAAAACGCTATTTGCTGGAATATATTAGATTTGGGTATTTATTAGACACAAAATATCATAACAAATAGAATTGCTATAAACTGATTGTTGGGCTGGATCATCGATATGTAGACATGAAGGGAGCTAAACATGCGAAGGCGACTCACCCTAATCGTTGTCGGCTGCCTAGTAGCACTCTGCACTTTTACATCAGTCGGCGCATTTACACTCGCCGATAATTCATCTGGTTCCTCCTCATTAGTTGGCAAGAAAAACACCATACAACGTGCCTGGGCAACAGCAACTACAACTGTAAGTGGTGGGCAAACATCTTGGCAGTTGGGCGTGACATCTACATTGTCTGGTAGTGGAGGTAATTCCGCCAGTAAAACAACATCAAGCGGTTCGATTTCTGTTGACTCACCTGCGGGCTTCTGTATTGGCAGCCCTTGTGGGCTTACATTTACCAGTTTCCATACCTGGGATGGAGAGTGGAACGGGCATAAACACTACCAGAACAGTAATACAAAGAACATTTAGCCGCGCTGATACTTCTTAGCTGATCAGGGCGTGGATCCGAAATAAAAGATCCATGCCCTGATCAGTGATGAGATACCATTATTCTTTACAAATAGCACGAGGCTAAACAGTGCATAGAATGGCCCTATTCCTCGTTCTGCTCCTACTTGTTTCATGCGCCGCCGACGTGAGCAAACCAATTCCCACCGTTCCCATTGCTATAGAAGATCCAAAACCAGCGACAATAATTACCTTTGCGGCCAACAACGACGATAAAGTAGTATACCAGCCAATTATTTCGGCATTTAACACTCAATACCAGGATGTTCAGGTTCAATTCATTGCGATCGATCCAGGCCAGGATGTCCAACAAATGGTGCATAGCGCCGATACTGCGGCAGTTTCGGCGCTTGATGCATCGGCACTTGAAGCTGGCTATCTCCACGATATATCTTCCTTGATTGAGGCCGATGCATCGTTTGACAAGACTGACTTTTATCCAGAGACACTACAAGCGGCGACGAAAGATGGCCAGCTTTTTCTTATTCCGCAATCAATCTCACTGCAAACCATATCGTATAACAAAGCGCTTTTGGCACAGCATGCAATCGATTTCCCTATACTCAATGTGAAGTGGAGCGATTTCCTACACGCCGCCGCAAGCATCGTAAAAAACCAGGCACCGTCACACCATCTGTATGGATTTTTCGATGATCAGGTCGGCCTGGATAGCCTGCTTGGCCTGCTCAATGAAGCAGGCTTCTTCACCCAGTCAAGCGAACCGCGCCGACTCGATCGGCCAGCAGTGGTTCGTGCGCTCAAACAAGTTGCCGACCTGATCCACAGCGGCGCAATCTACGCACCGCTTGCCACGCAGGCGCACCCGATCGACCAGCTCATTCGGGAGGAAGAGCTGGCAGCGTGGCCGACACATCGTTTGCACAATGATACCAGCCTTGTTGCTAACATATCGTTGGGCACGATCGCAATGCCGCCCTTACCTGGCGGCAGATTTATGGCCGAAACTGGCTATAGTATGAGCAATGGCACGCAGCACGCCGAGGAGGCATGGCGCTGGTTGTCGTTTCTCAGTCGCTACCCACATGTTGCGCTTGGTTCGGCTGATCTTCAGCATATCCCGGCCCGCCGCTCGATGATGCAAGAGGCAGGCTATTGGGATCGATTACCGGCCGATCAGCAAGCAATGTTACAGGCTTTCCTGGATCAAGAACCGCCCAATACCTCCGCGCTCCCAGATGCCCAGCTCGTTATGGGCCTACAGCAAGCCCTAAATGCCATCGTCAACGATCATCAGCCAGCTGAACAGGCAGCGCGTAGCGCGCAGGAAGCGCTCGATCAGCAGCGCCTAGCGACGCCACTGCCCGTGGCAACGGCTGCTCCATTTACCGTCGCAACGCCAGCCAGCATTGCAAGTGCGCCAGCAGGGAGTACAAGCATTACATTTATGGCGAACCTTGGCCCAGCCGAAAATCATCTCGCGCAAATCGTGGAATCATTCAATCAGCAAAATGTTGGCATCTTCGTTCAGCTGGCAGATGCAAGCCAATTTCAGCAGGTCAACGCGATTGCCAAGTCTGCCGATTGCTTTGCCTGGTATGATCCGCTTCAGCCCAACGAGCGCAGCAGCGTGCTCGATCTGCAACCGCTTGCCGATGCGGACGCAGCATTCCAGGCCGCTGACTATTCGCCACAACTGCTGGCCCCGTTCCAATCCAGCGGCGCACTCTACGGGTTGCCATATATGGTGACATTCCGCGTGCTGATATACAATCAAGCCTTGTTCGATGCTGCTGGGATCAAGGTTTCAGACTCAGGCTGGTCGCTGGATGAATTTCTGCAGGCCGCACAAACGCTGACGAATAAAGGGAAAGGTGACTATGGCTTTGCATCGGTGCGGAATATGCGCGATGATTTGCTCTTTTTTCTCGATCAATTCGGGGTGCAGGTGATGCAAGCGCGTGGCGGGCTGCCGCAGCCGAACCTAACCGACCCACAGGTCGTGCAAGCGACGCGCTTTTTTGTTGATCTGCTCCGCAACACCTCGCCGCACCAACACATGGAAGGGTATAGCGCAGCTAACCAGGCAGGCCAGGTTGGTGCGCAGAATGCTGTGAACGGGCATATCGCAATGTGGTTTGATTTCGGCAGCATCGGTAGTCGTTTCTATAACACAGCCGGGTTGAATACCCATACTGCTCTCCCGCCATTCGGAACGCACGGTATCAGCCCGCACGATGTTGAGCTCAACGGACTGTATATATCAGCCGCAACACCACATCCCGAAGCCTGCTGGGCATGGCTCCAGTATCTCAGCAAAGATGCGCGCAGCTTCGATGGTACATTCCCTGCCCGCAGCTCGGTGGCAGAATCAGATGCATTTGCGCAAATTTCCTCGCCCGACATGGCAAATGTACACCGCTTATACCGCCAGAAACTTGCCGCTGCCGCACCAAACATGGCAAACAACCGTTTGGGGAACGCAGAAATAGAGTTTTACTGGTTCTACCAGGCGATCGATCATGCGTTGGCGGGCCGGGCGCTTGACCAGGAGTTAGCGATCGCCCAGCAGCTCACCAGCGAACATCTTGCGTGCGTGCGGGGTGGTGGAAAACCGCGTACCTGTGCGTTACAGGTCGATCCAGCATACACTGGCTTCCTTGCCGATCCATAGCGCTACTTACGCCCTACGAACGCTCACTGTACGCCCCTTTAGGGCTTATCAAACGCTGGGTGGCCGATAATCTGGGTTGTCGCGTCGCCGACAATATGCGCGTGGTAGGCCCATACCTTCAAATGCGCGCGCCTATCGGCGGCGTGCTCATCTAGCTCAAGCTCGGTGATCGAGCAGTTGCGGCTGGGCTGGTGCATAATTGCTTCAAGCTCGATATTGCGGCAAATATCTTTGAGGGTAAAGGTGAAAATGCCGCCATGCCCCACAATAATCACGCGCTGGTTGCGGCGGCCAGCCAGTGCCTGACCAAGCCCGGCGCGCATCCGCGCTAGCAGCATGTGGTAATTTTCGCCCTCGGGGAAGAGCATATCCGGCTGATCACTGAGCCAGGCCCGTATAATCCGGTCGTGCTCAAGCCAATCGTCATCGTTCGGCGGGCGGCCTTCCAGTGCGCCGACATTTACCTCGCGAAATTCCTCAAGCACAGTTGGGGCAATGCCCAGCACCGCACCAATAATCTCAGCGGTTTCAAACGCCCGCTTGAGCGGCGAGGTGTAAATCGCGTCGATCGGCTGGCCGCGAAAATAGTCGCCGGTCTGCTGGGCCTGCAACACGCCCTTAGGTGTGAGCGAATAATCGACGCGCCGGTGCGAAAACTCACGCGTGAGGTTGGCAGTATTTTCGCCATGCCGCACGAGGTACACAGTATTCATAGCGCCGCACCCTATCTTCATTCAAGCATTTCAGAACAGCGCTACTATACCACCGTGGCCGCTTGTGTGCTGTGCCACACTCGTGAATTCGCCCACAAGCCGTGTTGACGCCGCTAGATCACGCCGGTATAATGTGGCCCGGCAGTTGCGCGCCGAAACGACTGGAATGAGGAAAACAACCCATGACTGATATGCCCATGACAATCAAGCTGTGCGAGCCTGATGATACACCCCAGATTGTCCCGATGATCCAGGCGCAGGTGGCTGCCTCGGGCCGCCCGGCGCCCGACCCCGATGCGCTGGCCGAAATTGTGCATGCGCTGCTGATCAGCCAGTTTAGCGATTTCGTGCTGGCCGAGCGCGGCGATATGGCGCTGGGCGTGCTGCAGATCAACTACCGGCTTTCGACCTGGGAAGTAGCCGCCTACGCCGTGATTGAAGATTTCTACCTGGTACCAGCGGCACGGGGCCGGGGTGTTGGCACGCGCATGCTCGATTATGCCTGCGCGCGCGCCGAGGGCCGCGGCGCAACCTTCGTTCAGGCTACTGTGCCCACGACCGACCGGGCGGCACGGCGGCTCTACGAGGCATTTAACTTTACTGCCAACACGCACGATCTCTGGCAAAGCCCGCTGCCATTGGGCTGCGCTGTCGATTTCGATGCGCCCGAAACCGAGCAGCCTGCCGCGGCTAACGACGCATCATGAGCGACAAGCAGGTAAGCTCTACGCCGCGCGGCGCACCGGCCAAGCCTAAGGGTGTGCCGATGGCGCTGTTCTATGCGCTGCTCGGGCTGATCACAATAGCCGGCGTGATTCTGCTGTTAAGCAACACCCAGACGTTGCATGACAGCGCGGTGGCCGATGTTCAGAGCCGCCAGCGCAAGGTAATAAGCAGTATTCCGC
>JAFEAS010000145.1:7185-20620 GCA_018266315.1 Chloroflexi bacterium SZAS-1
GATTTTCAGTGCCCGGCCTGTGGCGTGTTCGCAACCACCCAGGAAGCGGAGCTGCTGAAAGCGTATGTTGACACGGGCAAAGTTCAGTTCCTCTACCACGATTTCCCGCTCACCCAGCATAAAAACGCGGTTCCTGCTGCCGAGGCGGCGCACTGCGCGGGCGACCAGAACGCTTTCTGGCCGATGCACGACCGGCTGTTTGCCACCCAGGCGCAGTGGGAACAGAGCGACCAGCCAGCACCTATGTTTGCGGGCTTCGCCGAGCAGCTGAAGCTCGACACAAGCGCATTTGCGCAGTGTATGAGCGGCCATAAGTACCAGGCCAGGGTGCAGGCGTTGCACGATGCGGCGCTGAAGGCTGGCGTGACGCAGACGCCTACGTTTACAATCAATGGGCAAGCGCTCAATGTCAACCAGCTGCGTGGCGCGATTGATGCGGCGCTGGCAACGGCGAAATAGCCTGCCTGTGAGGCGGTAATGCTTTGACATTCCCTTCGCCTAGCCCTATAATGCACCGGTTTTCGCGAATTCTTACGGTAAATGTTCCGTTCATGGAGGCAAAGAAGCTGTGCGTAGTCGAGATGCAACCCTACTTATTTTGACTCTCATTGTTACCGGGCTGGCGCTCTGGATCGACTTCGCGCCGGATAATCGCTGGCTGGGCCGCGATGTGCGCACGCGCCTTGGGCTGGATTTGCAAGGCGGCACGCAGGTGCTTTTGCGTGCCCAAGAGGCAAATGTAACCCGCGATGTGATGCAAACGGCTGAGCAAGTTGTCGATCGGCGTGTGAATGGCCTGGGCCTGAGCGAGACGGTTGTGCAGCTTTCGGGCAACGATCGGATTATTGTTGAGCTACCCGGTGTCACCAACCCCGAGCAAGTGAGCGAAACGCTGCGCGGCACGGGCAAGCTTGAATTTATTGCCAATGTCGATGGGCAGGGCTTTTCCACAACCGATGCGCCGCAGCAAGGCTCAGTTGTGCGCACCAGCGGCAGCCCCACCCCGCGCATTCGCTCGACCGTCCCCACCAGCAGCACCAACGAGCTTTCGTCGACCCAAGCGCTATCCAGCACGCTTACTACTGGCCCAATCTACCAGAGTATTACCGATGGCCGCGACCTGGATACGAGCAAGGTGCAACCACAGTTTGGCAATAATCAGACGCCAGGAGCTAGCCAGTTTGCTGTTGGTTTCGCCTTTAATAACGCTTCGGCCTCGAAGCTTGAAACTTTCACCAGCCAGAATGTTGGCCGCCTGATGTGTATTGTGCTCGATAATGTGGTAAATAGCTGCGCGACAATTCAGAGCGCGCTGGTTGGTGGCAGCGGGCAGATTACCACAAGCACGCGCGCCGAGGCTGAGCGCCTGTTCACTCAGCTGAAATATGGTGCGCTACCAGTGCCGCTTCAGGTCGAATCGAGCCGCACCGTCACTGCAACACTCGGCCAATCGTCGGTGAGCGCGAGCTTACTGGCAGGCACTGTGGGCCTGATTATCGTCGCGCTCTTCATGATCTTGTACTATCGCTTGCCGGGCGTGCTGGCGACGCTGGCGCTGCTCATCTATACCGCGATCAGCTTCGCGCTCTATCGGCTCATTCCAATTACGCTAACCCTGGCCGGTATCGCCGGTTTCATCCTCTCGATTGGCCTGGCAGTCGATGCAAACGTGCTGATTTTCGCGCGCTTAAAGGAAGAGCTACGGCGCGGCAAATCGCTGCGTACTGCCGTTGAAGCTGGCTTCTCGGAAGCCTGGCCCGCCATCCGCGACTCGAATGCTTCGACGCTGATTACCAGTGTAATTCTCTTCCTGTTCGGCAATAGCTTTGGGGTGAGTATCATCAAAGGCTTTGCGCTGACGCTCGGCCTTGGTATTCTGGTGAGTATGTTTACCGCTATTGTGGTAACGCGCACTTTCCTGCGGCTGATTGTGCCGCTGCGTATGGCCCAGAATCCCTGGATGTTTGAGCTTGAGAATGCCCCAGGGCTAGAGCGCGAGCGCGAGGCCATGGCCTGATGTCCAAGCACAATCCGTAGCCTGTGAGCATGTACCCGATCACCCTACAACCGTAGACTTGGAGTAGATCACATTATGGAGAGTATCGTTCGCCATCGCTATATCTGGTTCCTTATCTCGCTGCTGATCATTATTCCTGGCCTGGTGTTTCTGCTTATGCCGGGCGGTGGCCTGCGGCCAAGTATTGACTTTAGCGGCGGCGCGCTGTGGGAATTTCAGTTCCCGAATAAGCAGCTCAGCGAATTAAGTACCGACGATATCACCCAGATTTTTACGCAGCAGGGATTTGAAGGCGCGAAGGTTCAGCTGAGCACTGTTACGGTGCAGGGCACGTCGGTAGCATCGGCGCTGGTGCGCACCAAAGCGCTCGACCCAAATACCGGCGAGGAGCAGCAACGCAACGTGCTGGCGGCGTTGCAAGCCAAATATGGCAACGACACGCGCCGCGAGCAAGTGCAGAGTGTAGGTGCAACTGTCAGCCAGGAATCGACCCGCAGCGCCGTGATTGCGGTGCTTGGTGCGAGCGTGGCAATTCTGATCTACCTGACGCTGGCATTCCGCAAAGCCCCGCATCCGTTCCGCTACGGCATGTGCGCGATCATCGCAATGCTGCACGATGTGCTGGTTGTGCTGGGTGTCGCGGCGATTATGGGCTATTTCTTTGGCCTCGAAGTCGATGCGCTTTTCCTTACCGCGCTGCTAACCATTATTAGCTTCTCTGTCCACGACACNNATCGTCGTCTTCGACCGCGTGCGCGAGAACCTGATTCACAGCCGCTCGGGCGAGTCGTTTGACGATATTGTGAACCATAGCATTGTGCAAACGCTGCCGCGCTCGATTAACACGCAGCTCACGTCAATGTTTACCCTCACGGCGCTGCTGTTGTTCGGCGGCGCGAGCATTCGCAATTTCGTGCTCATTCTGCTGATTGGCCTGATCAGTGGCACCTACTCTTCGATCTTCAACGCCGCCCAATTGCTGGTGGTGTGGGAACATCAGGAATGGCGCAACTGGTTTGGCCGTGGCCGTAACGAGCAGGCCGCCGCGTAATAAAACCGCGTAGTTCCCATCATCTTTTAGCGCGAGCTACTACAGAAGACGAGTGATACCAGCGAACACCTATTCGTTGCATATCCTTCGTCTTCTGTTATTCACACGAGGTACGCGGTGAACCGCAGATCATGGGCGTTCGCCTGCGGCAGCAAGGAATTTCTTTTTTTTGGTGCGTTGATGTTAGCGCTCCGCGCCAACATCAACGCACCGCAATCGTATCGTACCACCAAGGGGTATATATGACCGAGCGTACACTCAAATGGCTCAACTTTGGTGGCACCGATCGCCCAGCAGCTGCGCAGCCCGATGCAGCCGAAACCACCGGCGGTGGCGGCGGCGATGGCCTTGGCCCGGTGTGCATCGGGAGTGTTGATGGGCCATTGCGCGCAGAGATTGCCCGCACCTACCTTGAGCAGGCAGGCCTGACGGTACATTTGCAGGCCGAAACTGCAAGCAGCCTGTATGGAGTTGTGAGTGGGCCGCTGGGTGTCGTGCAGGTGTGGGTGCCTGCGGCCCAGGCCGAAGAGGCCGCGCGCATCTTTGGTGAGCTCGACTTCGGCGATGCCTAGCGTTGCCACCCCACTCGCTCAACATCCTGGCGCACACCAAGAACAATCAGCGTATCGCCAATTCCTAGTTGTGTTTCGTCGCGCGGATTTACGAGCATCTGCCCATTGGCGCGCCGCACCGCCAGCACCGTAATGCCGGTTGTTTGCCGCAGCTGCGCCTGCCCCAACGACATTCCATTCAGCCAGGAACGGGCATCTACCGTAATCTCTTCCAGCCACATCTCCAGCTCGTCGCTGTGCACCAGCACATCCAAAAAATCCATTACTGCCGGGCGCAATGCGTGAACCGCCATGCTGCGCCCACCAAGAATGTAGGGCGAAATGACCCGGTTCGCGCCTGCGATACTGAGCTTATGCGCTGCTTCGGCAGTGGCTGCCCGCGCAACAATAAACAGGGTAGGGTTGAGCGCCCGCGCCGATAACGTGATATAGACGTTGGCGGCATCGGTATGTACCGCAGTGAGCAGCGCCCGCGCCCGGGTCACACCTGCTAGCGTCAGTACATTATCGTCGGAAGCATCGCCGCGAATATAGGTGTAGTCTGCTGCGAGAATGGCTTGTATCCGCGCCTCTTCACTATCAATCACCACAAACGCACAATTCTCGCGCTGTAGCTGCATACACGTGTGTCGGCCTACACGCCCGAAGCCACAGACAATGAAGTGATCTTTGAGATGCGTGACACGCTGTTCCATGGTTCGCCGCCTATTCCAATCGAATTGATTTTCAATAATATTCTGTGCTAGCGCCCCGACCAGGTAGTAGAGCGTCCCCACGCCCATGGCGATCAGCCCAATTGTGAGTATCTGGCCGCGCGCATCGGAGGGGCGCAGATCGCTAAACCCCAATGTGGAAACCACTAGCACCGCAGTATACAGCGCCTGAATCGCGGTCCACCCTTCGATTAGCATAAACCCCACCGTGCCGATTAAAAGCACGAGCGCGAGCAGGGCACCGCCAAGTTGCAGGCGTGGGTTACGAATTAAGTTCATTGGTGCGATGCTTCTTACACTTGCATATCCCGAGGGATCCAGGCGCGCCGGGCTGCGCCGCTCGCGTACTGCTTAAGACTTTCGCTTCCTCACGCAAATTCTTCATGCTTTTGGTGATATTTTGCGCGGAGCGCAAAACATCACCAAAGAAAAAAGTACCGTGCTGCCGCAGGCACATAAACAAGGAAGCGAAAGTCCTACTGCTATTGTATGCAATCTTGCCGCTACATCGCGCATCTCCCTGGCAACCTGTGGTTGTCAATGGCAAACCCCTATGCTAGAATAGGCCGCTTTGATGCGTCAACAACGTACAATTATCCTTCTGAGCGGGCTGTTCGTCGTACTGGTTGCGGCAGCCAGCGCGCTTGCCTGGGTTGCCGGGCGGCGCGAGGCCCAGTGCCTCCCCGTGCCGCTGCTGTGGAGCGAGCTGTTGCCGAATGCCAGCCTCGCGCCCGACCCGGCGCAGCCGACACTGGCGCAGGGCTGGGGCTTCCACACCAGCAGCGGTGTGGCGCTCCAGCATCCCAGCCAGAAGCAGGGCTTCGATCTGGATGGCAACGACCGCGCGCTGCAGCTGATTGGTATTGCCAATTATATCGAAACACCCGCCGTTGCGGTGCAGCCGGGGCACAGCTACTGTTTCACTGCCCAGGCGCTCACCGATGAAGCACAGAAAGGCGCAACCCGCGTGCAGCTTCAGTTTCGCTGGTTCGACACAGCGGGCGCGCTGGTTGGTGAGGCCGCGAGCGACTGGCAGCCGGTGGCGCTCTGGCAGCCGGGCGCGACACGCTGGTCGCCGCTACAGGCTGCGTTTGCCGCCCCACCCGGCGCTGCCGGGCTGCATGTGCGCGTGCAACCCGCCGCCGATAATCGGCTCTATCTCGATGCAATGCACGCCCGCGCACTCACCACCGATGCGCCAGTGTCACTCCCAATTCAGCTCGCGTCCGTCGCAGTGAAGCCCTGGCCGCATGGCGCGCAGGCCGCCGTGTCGTTCTCATTCGATTGGGAAACGACGATGGGCGGGCTCGTCCACTCGCGCTCGCTGGTTGCCGACGACCCGAACAATGCCGAGCCGCCGCGCGAACGCGGCCTGCGGATGCGCCAGGGCATTACCAACACGCTTGAGCTGTTTCGCAGCTACAATATTCGCGCCACCTACTACGCCACCGGCTATAATTTCCTGCGCGGCAATACCGCGCAGCGCACCTTTATGGATGACCCGACCTTTCCATGGGCAACGCAAGCCAACGGCTGGAAAAGCGACTGGTCGCAGCGCCGCTGGTTCAGCACCGACCCGCATAGTGCGCTGCCGAACGACCCAGATTACTACTTCGCCGACCTGCTGCCAGCGCTGCGCGCCGCCGGTCAGGATATTCAAACCCATACCTTCAGCCACCTGTACGGTGGCTACGCTAGCCAGAACGAATGGCGGGCCGATTTCGGCGCATGGCGTGATGTTGCCGCCGCGCAAAGCATTGCGCCCGCCCGCTCGCTAGCCTTCCCGTGGAGTGGGAGCGGCGGCATGAGCGACGCCAACTGGCAGGTGCTTGAGCAGGCGGGGATCACCTCGGTCACGCGTACCAACCGCAGCCAGAGCCAGTACCAGCTCGTGACACCCGCCGACCCGCATTGTCGGCCAGTACCAGGCCACGAGCGTATTCTGGTCTGCCCCGATTTCTACCTGACACCGCAGAGCGCGGCACAGGCACTTACCTTGCTCGACAACACCCGCCAGGCCGGTGGCATGATTGACCTGTGGGCGCACACCGAAGAGGTCACTTCGCCCGAGCAGATTGCCGCCTGGACGCAGGTTGTGCGCCGTACCGCCGCGCTGCGCGATGCCGGGCAGCTGTGGATTGCGCCGCTGGCCGAAATTGCCGATTGGCAGCAGGCCGTAGCCCAGCTGCGGATTGAGCCGCATACGCCTGGCGCGCAGGCAGCGCTCGATTTCACTATCACGAATACCAGCGCGCACCCATTAAACGGCGTTACACTTGAGCTGCCGTTTGCGCCCGCAAGGATAGCGGTCGATGGCAATACAGCCGGTGATTCATTCGCGGTGCGCGGCACAAGCCTGACGCTGACAATGCAAGCCGGGCAAGCGGTGGAGGTGCAGGCATGGCCCGCGTAGCGCTGCCAAATGGTTGGGCGCAGGCGCTCACGCGGCAACGCGGCCCGCTGCGCACCTACCAATGGTTATGGCTGCTGGTTTGCACGGTTGGCGCGCTGATCGCGACGGCGCCGCGTATTCTAGCCCAGCCGGTTATTTTCACCACCAGCGCGAGCGTGGCCGTGGATGCGCGCCATCGCGGCGGGCTGTTTAGCGCCAACCAGCCGAACGCCGATTATCGCGCGGTTGAGGCGATTGCCTATAGCCTGCTGCGCGCGCTGAACGATGGCGCGGCACCGCGCTACCCAACGCTTGGCTCGCCCACACTTGGCGCGCGCTACGAGCCACAGCCCGACGGCAGCATTCGGGTGACGGCGATTGCCGCCACACCGGCACAAGCCCAGCGCCTGGCCGACGATGCCGCCGAAGCGTTGGCACGCAGCATTCGCGCGGCGGGCGGGCGCGAGGTGTTTCGCGTGCTTACCGGCTCGTACCTGGTGAATGCGCTTGAGCGCGGCGGCGCAGCAACCACTCCATTCGATGCGCAGCTGCGCACGATTTTCCTGAATTCGGCCTTCCCGCTGAGCAGGCCGCCCGACCCGGATAGCTGCTGCATTACGCTTGAGCAGCTCGATGCCGAGACGCGCAGCGACCTGGCGCGCGCGCTGGAAGTACGCGATGTAGAGCTAAGCACAATCGATTTGCCTGCGCTTCAGGCGCGCATCCGCTCCGCCGGGCTGAATTGCCGTGCCGAGCTAGCAACCCGCAACGAGCGCGCCGCCGCCGATTGCCGCACCGAAGCCCACCTGATTACTGGGCTAGACGCGATCCGCCAGGCGATTCAGCTGATCGGCCTGCCGTTTGTGCCCGATGTGGCTTCGGGAGTGTATCGCAGCGCCGCCGCCCAGCCAGGAGCCGAAGTTCCGCGCTACACTGCACCGCTGTTGGCGCTCGCAGCAATTGTTGGGCTGGGGTTTGGCGGCGTGGGCGTGGCAGTCGATCGCAGCGCCGGGCTGATGCGCAAAGTGCGCGAGCTGTGGGCCTACCGTGAGCTGATTATCAACCTGGTGTTGCGCGATATGCGGGTGCGCTACAAAGGCAGCGCGCTGGGCTACCTGTGGACGCAGCTCGCGCCGCTGTTGCTGATGCTGGTGTTCTGGTTTGTGTTTAGTCGGCTGCTCTCATCGTCGATTAGTATGTTCCCAATCTTCTTAATCGTTGGTCTGCTGGTGTGGAACTTCTGCAACGAGGCGGTGGTTGGCGGCGCGCGCAGTGTGATCGACAGCGCCAGCCTGATTAAGAAGGTGTTCTTCCCGCGGGAGGTGCTGCCGCTGGTGAGTGTGCTTTCAAGCCTGCTGAATTTCCTGCTCTCGCTGCCAATGATGTTCCTGCTGATGGCGCTGGTGCAGCTCAGCACGCTTGGCCGCCTGAACTTCGCCTGGACCTTCGCATACTTGCCGGTATTGCTGATCATGCAGACAATGCTACTAACCGGGCTGGCGCTGCTGATGAGCGCGCTGGCGGTGCGTTTCCGCGATTTTGTGCACCTGATCGGCATTATGATGCAGTTCTGGTTCTTCCTCACCCCGGTGGTCTACTCAATCGATTCGTTCAACAGCACGGTGTTCGGCATCCCGCTGGCGGTGATCATTCGCTGGCTCAACCCGATGGCCTCGCTGATTGAGTTCTACCGCGAAATTCTGTATGGTCAGGCGGTGGCAGTGCCGAATATTCCCACGCCCGGCCTGCCTGCGCTTACCAGTGTGCTGCGCGTGCTGGTTACCTCAGTCAGCATCTTGACGATTGGCTACTGGTTTTTCCAGCGGCGCAGCGGCAGCTTCGGCGAAGATATTTAGCCGCGCGCCCGGCATGTCTACGCTCTACGCCCTACACTCTATACTCGGTAGTCAGCAATCAGCCGCCTACGCTTTTCCACTAGGCGGCGTTGTAGACACCTTGCATACGGGGGGTGTGCTGCGCTGCTCAATTGGGAGCGGCGCATAGCTGCCGCGACAAACGCGGAGGAGGAAGTACACGAACCTTCGGAGGACGGACGCCGTGCGGCTGCTGATCAAAGATGTGGATGCCTGCCTGACCTTTTACCAATGTGAGCATCATCTGCATCCGCTCGTTCGACCAACCTGCCTGTCTGATTGTCTTTCACTTGATCGTCATTCGCAATGACGCCAAACACGATCGTGGAAAACCGCGAAAACCAGATGATACTACCCATTTCGTTCATCTAGTCAAAAGATTATTACTTATATTGCCTATATATGCCATATAATAGTACTCTTGCTCTAAAAAAACCATTAGCATAGTTTTATCTGAGGACAAAATAAGGAAGGAATGACTTTTCAGAGAATACCAAAGCTCTTCAAGCCACTTATTTGATGATATAATAGTTACCTCGGCCCAGGGAGATTCACCAAATTCTGCGAACATAAGATAACACTTCGTTATAATTCCTGACTGCTCTAAACACATATTAAGCCAGGGAACAAGGTGAGATCGAGAAGATGGATTTAAGATTTTTGAGTATGGTATAGCATTTTTGCTATAAATAGCGCGGTATTCTTCAGGTAATTCTCTTTGATCTGTACCAGAAACAAATCCTTCAAATTGTACTGAAACTATTGAGGTGAGCAAAGTAGATACCTGTTTTGATGCACGATATATTTGTAGTTTATAACGTAGGTTTTCAGACATAGGATTTCTCCTAGGTAATATTTAAATAGATATATAAGATCGTACTATTGTTTGGTTACATTACCAGGCTTAATTATCATAATAGTCAGGAGCTGAACCGCTATTCCTATGTGAATAATAATCCGGTCAATAACATCAACCTGACGGGGCCATGTCAGGCCCCATGGTCAGCGCGCTGGCGCTCGGCACCAGCGTATCCGCGCTGGCAAAGCGCCCGAGTACCGGATTGTAGTAGCGGGCATGGTAGTACAATAAGCCGGTCGTGTCCAGCCGCTGGCCGGTGACGTTCAGCGCGGTGGCGCTGATGCCGCCAGAGGCGGCCTGGCCCTACGGATTAAAGCGGGTTTGGGTGGATGGTAACACCCGGCCGCGTGCGGGTGGGGAAGGGATGTTCCCTTAAGCGAGTGCAGTGCCAGCTGCAGCGCTGGTTGCTCGGGCCGCAGGGCCGCCGGGGCGTGCGCCGCCCCGGCACCCGGCGTCGGGGCTATTGCCCCGAACCCCGCATGTTGCGTGATTCCGCGTTCTGCGTTTGTCGGTTATGCCTCCGTTGTGCCAAAACGCTGGCAGCACCCGAGGGAAGCAAGAAACATTTACAGAGCTGGTGGTGCATAACCACGTGCTTGGACGTAGCCTTGGCACACATTTTAATCCGAAATCGGATTGTCAGAAAGAGCCTAATTTGATCTCCGAAATGCCAGAAAACCAAGGAATATTATTACAATACCAAAACAAAGAATTATAATATTGAAAATAATTGGAAAATCATTAATTTCAATCCCATTAATTGAATAGGAAATTGCCCACTTTATTTTTTCAATCTTTGTTCCATTGGGCAGGGACATTCTTTGTGCAATTGAGGAGTCTGCATAACCCGAAACATATTGAAAAGGTATTCTACCATCTTTTGGTTCTATTATATAATAAATGTCACAGCGTGTATTATTAGATGGATCGAGACATTTAATGCTACTTCCAATCACTGTTCCTTTAACTTCAATTACCGCACGATTAAAAGTAGAGCTTATGGACAGGATAATCATTGGAAGTCCCCATACAAAAATCACTGCCAAAGCGAGTAACTTTGATTTTGAATAATTCATAATACAGTATATAGTTCTATATTGTTTCAATTGGTAGAATTGAGGATTAAAAACTCATAACTAGTCAATGTAGCAATCTTATGTCAGTTATCAACTTACGTAGGATCGCTACATCCACATGCATCCTAAACAATGATGGGTTGTTTTCAAAAAGACAACCCTTTTAATAAGGTATATCTGAAGGCATAGCATATCTTATAACGCGATTCACTACCTCGGAGTATATTCTCTGAGGTAAATTGCGAGCCTTTAAAGTAGTATCTGTTTTCTCAATATGTATATCTGCACCTGCTCCTATACCAACACTAAAAGAATATGCCGGATTTTCTTTTCGAGTATCAAAACCGAAATCCCCACCCATACCTGGTTCAGTGGGTAGTGACAAACCAATATTAAACCCTTTCCCAACAGTTTTGTCTATCGTTGGCGTGTTTGGAAGCAGAGTACCACCGCCACTTGCTCCGATAGTTGCTCCAATAGTTGCGCCTTTGGTAGTGGTTCTATAGACCGCAACATTACCTTCACCATCGAAGGTTACGCCAGCACTAAACGAGCCACCTAGATAAGCACCTGCTCGGATTATAAAACCAAAACTAAGAACCCAATGCCCACTCGGATCCGTCCAGCGTACCGGCCCATTGAGCACATAACTATAACGATTGAGGCTCTGTGGGTTGGCAGGCCCCCACGGACTGCCCGCCTGCTTCTTATCGTCCTCAGAAAGTCGGAACCAGAAGTCCTGCTGATGTTCTTTGCTCAGCGAACTCACAAACCCCGGCGCGTGGAAGTCAACGGTCAATCCTTTGAGCGCCACGCCTTCCACGCTGCCGCTGGCATTGCCCGGAACAATCGTATCCGCGCTGGCAAAGCGCCCGAGTACCGGATTGTAGTAGCGGGCATGGTAGTACAATAAGCCGGTCGCGTCCAGCCGCTGGCCGGTGACGTTCAGCGCGGTGGCGCTGATGCCGCCAGAGGCGGCCTGGCCCCACGGATTGAAGCGGGTTTGGGTGGATGGCGGCACCCGGCCGCTGAAAACCTTCTCTTGACAAAGGTAGTTGCTCAAACCGAAAGCTTTCTGGGACTCGTGCCGCTGAAGGCTAGCGTCTATACAGTGCTCCAGATTCATGTAGCTATACTATTTTTGTGGAATCCTCAAACAGGAGGTAGACAAGGCTGGTGCTGGAAGACAATCTTAACATTTGTGGAACTTCCTATGCGGTTTACATAGAGCGTTAGGTAATATTCAGGTAGAGCACTATCTTCCCCAAAACCAAAAACAGTACTTCCATCATTATCACCGAGTTTCCATCCAGCCTCTCGAAGTTGTGTTTTGTAAAACGAAATAACATCTTCGGTTGAGTCAGTGGTGACGAACTCAACTTGCCTGGTATAAAAATCGCCTTGGGTAGTCTCTTTTGTGTGCACTTGCTGTGCGTTGTTGTACTCAGGCATCGAAAGTGGTTCTGTACGCACGGCAGTTGGACATGAAATGCGATCATACCATTGATATATTTCTTTTCCAATATAAGCTGCCACAAGTAGAGCTAGTACCATGAAAAGAGACGTGAGTATTTTTTTCGTGGTCATATGATGAATCACCTGGTATTCTCGCGATCAGTAGATTATACCAACCATTCTATAAACTGGTAAGTGAAAAGCCCAATATAAAGCCTCAGTGATAGGGTAGCTGCGTGCAATCGTTAGTTCGATATGCTGTACCGCCAGATTGCCGAGCTAGACGAGCTTATCCAGGCGCGCAAAGAGGAGGTTGACACGCTTGTTCGCGGGTTTCGCAAGGCTCGTAGCAGCTGCTTGTCGAAGCCATCCAGCGTCAGGCCGATGAACTAGCTCAAGTCATTGCAGGGCTTTACGCATAGAAGGGACGTTTGGAGGCACGACTCAAGCCAAACATCATCACAGACCAAGAGATTGCGGCACTTGAGAATTTTGCTGACAAGGTGCGCCCCCGACTTCCACATGCAACCGATGAAGATAAGCGTGATATCATCGAATCGCTCAAATTTACATTCGGGTTTACGGTCGAGAACGGCCAGAAGGCGGTCTACATTGTATGGCACACACACGACTTTCAGCTTTCCTTAGTGGAGAAGAACGATCAGGAAGACTCATCATCTTTGACAAAGACGGCACCCTGATCGATTTCAATGCGATGTGGGCCGGGTGGATGACGACGCTGGCGCGGCGGCTCGAAGCCGCGACCTATGTGTCGGTGGCGCCGCAGCTATGTGCGCGCGTGGGCTTCGACCCGGCGAGCGGAACGATTGATGCTAGCGGGCCGCTGGCGATTGCCACAATGGCCGAGCTGCGTGCGCACGCCGTGGCGGCACTACGTGCGGCCGGCCTGGCGCCAGCCGCTGCCGAGGCCGGGGTTGCCCAAGCGTGGTATATACCCGACCCGGTGGCGCTGGCGCAGCCGCTGGCCGATCTGCCCGCGCTATTTGCTGCGCTGCGCGCGCGCGGTGTGCGCATTGCCATCGCCACCACCGACGACCGAGCAGCGACGCAGGCGACGCTTGAAAGCCTGGGAGTGGCGCAGCTGGTGGATGCGCTGGCCTGCGGCGACGATGGGCATGCAATCAAGCCTGCGCCCGATGCGGTGCTGAAGCTGTGCGCCCAGTTTGGCCTTACTCCCGCCAACGCGATCGTCATTGGCGACACCACCGCCGATTTGCGGATGGCGCGCGCGGCGGGTGTGCGGCTGGCGGTGGGCGTACTTTCTGGGGTGGGCACGCGCGCGGTGCTGGCGCCGCTGGCCGATGTGCTGCTGCCCTCGGTGGGTGAGCTGCTTACCATTTGATTAGTGGGCTTGTCTTAGGTAAGCGTGATCAGGGAACGTTAGCAAAAGTTCGCGGCTAGCCGC
>JAFEAS010000146.1 GCA_018266315.1 Chloroflexi bacterium SZAS-1
CACGTGTCAGTAAGTCACAGGCGAACCAAATTCGCCTGTACAAGGATGCTTCAATGACAACATTTCTGGAACAAGAGATCAACAGCCAGCCACAGATTATAGCCCATTTGCTCGACCGTGAAACCACGCGCGCGCAGCAGATCGCCGCAGCGTTGCCACCATTTGAGCATGTGCTGATCGCAGCGCGCGGCACATCCGATCACGCCGCGATCTACGCTAAATATGCCTGGGCCTCGCTGGCGGGCTACCCAGTTGGGCTGGCAACGCCCGCCCTCTACACGCTGTACCATACGCCGCCGCGCCTGCGCAACACCCTGATCGTTGGCATCTCACAATCGGGCCAATCGCCCGATATTGTAGCCGTGCTCGAAGAAGGCAAGCGCCAGGGCCAGCCCACATTAGCCATCACCAACGATGGCAGCTCGCCGTTAGCCGCTGCCGCCGACCATGTCATCGAGCTGCATGCGGGTATCGAACGCAGCGTGGCCGCTACCAAAACCTACACCGCCCAGCTCACCGTGATGGCTATGTTCGCGGCAGCGCTCGGCCACCAGCCCGAGCGCCAGGCCGAGCTTGCCCGGTTGCCCGATGCACTGGCGGCAACACTGGCGAGCCTGGGGCAAGTACCCGAACTCGCGGCGCGCTACCGCACCCATGAACAATGTATTCTGATCGGGCGCGGCTTTAACTTTGCCACGGCGCTTGAGCTAGCGCTGAAACTAAAAGAGCTGACATATGTGATGGCCGTAGCATACTCGTCTGCCGATTTCCGCCACGGCCCAATCGCCACGGTCGGGCAGGGTATGCCAGTCATCATGATTCGCCCGCGCGGCGCAACCTTCGCCGACCTGAGCGAGCTGACAACCGGCTTAAAAGAGCGCGGGGCCGAACTACTGGTAATTTCCGATGAGCCACGCGCGCGGCAGGGCGCCGATGCGCTGCTACCGATCGCAGGCAACCTACCCGAGTGGCTCAGCCCGATCGCCGCGATTGTGCCCGGGCAGGCGTTGGCGCTGCACCTGGCAGCAGCGCGCGGCGGCGACCCCGACCATCCGCGTGGGCTGAACAAGGTGACACTGACGCGCTAATCAGGGCAATTTGCAGTTTGCGGAAACGAGTACATCTCGGCGTAAACCCTAAAAGATCGTGAACACTATGCGGATAGAAACACTCGACCAGCTGGGCAACACCTACGAGCATGTCTACATCTCGCCTCACCTCGACGATACGCCGCTTTCGTGTGGCGGCGCAATTGCAGCGCAGCTAGCCGCCGGGCAGCGCGTTCTCTCGATCACGCTATGTACGGCGGCACCCGATCCAGCCCGGCCATTGAGCACGCTCGCCGAAGAATTTCACAGCCAGTGGCAGCTCACCGCCGCGCAGGCCGTTTCGGCGCGATTGGCCGAAGAGCGCGAAGCTATGGCGCGCCTGCCTGGCCTCGACTACTGGTGGGCGGGGCGGCTCGACGCCATTTACCGCTTCCCCGAGGCATACAATACCCGCGAGTCGTTATTCAACACGCCCGACCCGCGCGACCCGCAGTTTTCTGACTTGGCCGAACTTTTCAGCGCACTACGCCAGCGCATGCCACAGGCTACATTCTACGGTCCAATGGGCATTGGCCTGCACGTTGATCACCTGATCGCACATACCTCGCTGCGCAGCGTGTTTGGCAACGCCGTGCGCTTCTACGAAGACCTGCCGTATGTTGCGTGGCCCGACACCTTCGATATACGCATGGCTCAGCTGGCTGACGCGCCACGCAGCGCGCATGCGATAGCGATCGACGCTACGCTGACACAGAAAATTCATGCCATTCACGCCTACGCCAGCCAGCTCTACGAGCTGTTTGGTGGCGCAGAAGCCATGGAACAACAAATCGCGGGCTATGCCGCCAGCGTTGCGCCTACGGGGGCACACTATGGCGAGCGTGTGTGGCAGCTGGGGTAATACCAAGTTCGATACGATACGATACTAGGACTTTCGCTTACGCAAGCAAATTCTTCATGTTCCTGGCTTTGTAGAGCGTAATGTATAGTATTGTATCCGTGTGGCATTGACGCGGACTACTGCTGGGCTTCGAGGCGGGCCAGGAGCGCACGCGCCGCCGCGACCAGCGGCCCAAACTCAGCGGCGGCGGCCAGTGCGGCGGCGTTGCGCAATAATGGCAACGCGCGCGCGGGCACACCAAAATCGCGCTCAATCCGCGCAACCTCAATCGCGGTACGAATATATTCGGGTAATAGTCGGCGGCGCGCGCTATAATCAAGCGCATGTGCCAGCCAGGCACGCGCCGCATCCACATTGCCACGTTGCGCCGCAATGCGCGCCAGCCCATGCTGCGCGGCCACATACACGAAACCATACAGCAGCTGCGGTTGCGCCAGCGCCGCCTGCAAGCGCACCTCCGCACGCGCCAGGTTGCCACCCGCCAGGTCGAGCAACCCCAGGCCCACTTCAACCCCCGCCCGATGCGATTGAAACGTTGGAAGATCGCGCAATTGCGCCGCAAGCAGTTCAAAACGCGTGCGCGCTACGGCAAACTGATCGTCGAGCAATAGCAGAAAGCCCTGGTGAATCTGCGGCCAGATCGCGGCCCAAGCCGACTCGGGGGCGCGCTGCGCCATATCGAGGCTGGTGTTCATCCAGTGTGTGGTTGCCGCACTATCGCCGCGCAGGTCGTGCAAATGTGCCAGCTGCAACGCGCTAATCACCGCTACCGCCGCCTGGCTGGTTTCAATCGCCAGCTCATATGCGCGCAGTAGGCAAGGCTCGGCATCATTCAACAAACCCTGCAACAGCGCTGCCCAGCCCACCTGAAACAGCGCCAAGGCAGCAGCTTCGGCCCCGAGCGCGGTTGGTAGCTCGGTTGCCGGGTTACCCGGTAAATGCGCCACCGGCAAGAAGCTAGGCCATACTGGCGACGAATGATCGGGCGGCAGTGGGGTAAGCCAGGGCGCGCTTGTTTCGGCAAGATGCGCGCGCGAATCTTTGTGGCGGGCGAAAGGCGGTGCCTCGATTGGCTGAAAAATCAGAGCGGTACGCCATTCCAGGTCATCGAGCGCGGTGGGCATCCCTTGCTGGCTACGGGCATGCACACTGCCAAGCGCAGCAGCACCGGCTAAATCGCCCATTAGCGCGCGCAAAATCGCCAGGCGACGCGGCGGCAACAGTGGGAGCTGCGCAGGCTGTATACCACGCCACTGATCAAACCGGGTAGCCGTCGCCAGCACGCCTTCCCAATCGAGCAGCGCCTCGGCCATCAACAAGCGCCCCACAAACGCCCGGCGCACCGCTTCGGTGGGTGCCCGCGAGCCAAGGCGCGCGGCGGCGCGCAATGCGGCATCGTAGTGGGATAGCGCTGCGCGATACCCAAACGAACGCCGCGCGTGGTCGCCAGCCTGCGTGGCATAGTGCAACACCTCGACATCGGCGCGGCCCGCCTGCTCGAAGTGGAACGATAGCTCAGCCGCGTGGGCCGGGTTATCGCTATGCAGCGCGGCAATCGCTTCGGCGGCGCTGCGGTGCAGGAGCCGACGCTGGGGCGATAGCAGCGCGGCGCTAATAATCGAGCGCAGCAAATCGTGCCCAAATTGCAGCCGACCATCGCTGTCTTCAATCAAATACTGTCGCGCAATCAGCGTCTGCGCCGCTTCAAGCCCCGCCGCGCCATCGAGCTGCTCAATCAGATCAAGCGAACAGGGCCGCCCAATCACCGCCAGCTGCTCAAGCAGCGCCCGCGCCGACGCTGGGAGGTGTTCGAGCCGCGCCAACACCAGCTCGCGCAGCGCAGGCGCGCTCGCCAGGTCGGGCAGCGGTGTGGCCGCATCGAGTGTGGGCAGTAGCGCTGCCAGCGACGCCGCACGGTTGCTTTCGAGCAGCGATTGCAGCGCGACCGAAAGCACCAGCGGGTTGCCGCTGCTCGCGGCGCGTAGCCGCTGCGCCAGCTGTGACACCTGGCCGGTGCCGGTGTTGGCAAGCAGCGCCAAGAGTGTCGCTACTTCCTGCTCTTCTAGCCGCCCCAGCAGCAGAGGGCGCAAGAGTGTATTGCGGCCAAGGGTGCGTAGCAGCTGATGCAGCGCCGCATTCTCTACCAGCTCTTCCGAGCGGTACGCCAGAATGATCAGCAGCGCACGGCGCGGCGCGCGGCGCGCCAGCCGCCCCAATACCGCCAGGGTCGCCTCATCGGCCCATTGCGCATCGTCGCACCAGACAATCAGCGGCTGCTCTTGTGCCAGCGCTAATGCCACATCCACAATGCCATCGAGCAAATAGTTTTGCCCTTCGCCGGGCGGTGCGCTCGGCAATGCTAGCAGGTCGGGCAAGCGCTCGCGCACGACCGGCAGCAGCTCGGCTACTTGCGCCAGGGCTACCGGCGGCAGTGCACGAAGCTGCTCAATTGGCGCGGCCCGCAAAAGTGGGCGCAAAGCTTCGCTGAGCGGGGCAAATGGCAGGCCGCGTTCAAGTGGCGTGCAGCGCACGGCAATCATCAGGCTGCCCCGCATGCCAGCCAACGCCTGGGTGACCAGGCGCGTTTTACCAATACCAGCCTCACCCATCACCGCTACAACACCGCCGCGCCGCTGCTCAAGGGCAGCCAGCCAGCCGCGTAGCGCCGCTAACTCGGCCGCGCGCCCAACAAACGGCGCGGTAGAAAGCCCCTCGGCAGCAGCGGCGGGCGTACTCGGCGCAGCTGTGGCAAGGGACGCACGCTCGGCCGGCTTGCGCGGTGGCGCGGCTTCGTCGCGCAAAATTGCGGTATGCAGCTCGCGCGTTTGTGCCGAGGGCACCACACCCAGCTCTTCATCCAGCACGCGGCGGCAACGCTCATAGGTTTGCAGCGCCGCTGCCACATCGCCCACGCGCGCCTGCGCACGCATCAGCACGCGGTACAGCGGCTCGCGCAGCCGATCGTGTGCCAGCCCGCGCCGGGCCAGCGCTATCGCCGCATCGTATGCGCCCGTATCAATGCGCTGAATGGCAAGCTCGTAAAGTGCCGATAGAAAACGCTCGCGTAACCCATCGCGTAGCTGCTCGGCCCAGGGCGCATCTGGCTCATCGGCCAGGTAATCGCCAGCGTACAGTGCCAGCGCCCGCTCAATCATGGGCGGCGCAGTGGGTTGACGATCGAGTAGGTCGAGAAAAAGTTCGGCATCGATCTGTGCGCCGCTGTCATTATTCCAGGCATAACCGCCCGCCCGCGTGAGAATGTAGTGTGAAGAAGCGCGCCCGCTCATAGGTTCGAGCATGTGCCGTAATGCGCTCACCGCGCTGCGCAAAGTTGTGGCGGCGGCACCAGGGCTAGCATCGGGCCACAACCACTCCATCAGCTGTTCGGCTGATACGCGCCGGCCGCGAGCTGCCAGCAGTACACCGAGCAAGCGCCGTTCCTGGCGCGAACGCCAGGCGCTCTCGGGCAAGGGCTGGCCGCCGCGTACTACGACCAGCGGCCCCAGCACTTGTATGCGCAACTCGTCGGGCATTACTCTCACCGTTCGATCGCCTATGACTTAACGGCATTATCATGCCGCACTGCATCATGAGTATACCACCTCTTGCAACGCAGCGCATTTCGTGAGTTACACGAGTTACGCGGTCGCCCGCGTTTGAGGAATAGTGCCTGCGGCAACAATATTGCCTGCGGCAGCATGGAACTTGACTACCTTTTGTGCGCTGATGCGGGCGCTCCGCGCCCGCATCAGCGCACAAGAATCGAAACGTAGCGCTCTGCCGAAGGCGAAAAACGCCCACCGCGTAACTCATATGAGTTCCTGGCATAGTGTTTGCTCTAATCTCACCAGATGTGACATTTATGCTTCCATTCCGTCTTGTTCAGCGCAGTGAGAGAACAAGCAACCATAGCACCAATACATTCCAATGAGGATCGAATGACCAGAGTAGTTATCGCGTGTGTCGCAATTGTCATTGTGGTTATAAGCGCCGGGTTCACTAGCTCGGCAGCCCATACCGCCACCTTCGGCCACCAGCGGCCAGCCGCACAACTCCGACGCAGTACACTCCTTGCCAATGACGCCGATATCAGCCTGCTAAATAGCCCACCCGCCGTGGTACGGCCAGCACAGCCGCCTGCCCCCGAAGAAGGCCCGGCACCCGCGCTCCTGGCGTATCTTGGTTTAGTGATAGTAGGAAGCGGCCTGGCGATTAGCAGTGTACGCACGAGCCATCGGCGCGAGGAATAGCGCCAATGCTGTGCGACTCCTGGAGAGAGAGTAATACACCCGAATAAGCGCTCATCCGCCATCAGTGCTATGTGCTTTCCCACACCCGTAGCCCTTCAGGGCTGAGCACAATAGGCAGCACGCGCAAGCGCTCATCGAGCCTAGGAATAGCCGCAAGCAAGGAATGTTTCGCGTCGGGTTGGGCATCACAGAGCAATGTTACCGACCCACCCGCACCGCCCGCTCCATTTACTTTCCACCCTACAACACCATGCGCCTGCGCTAGCGCAATGAGCGCCTGTGCCTGTGCGCTCACAAGCGCGGGATGCAATGCGCGCTGTAGCTCAGTGTTCGCGGCCATAACTTGCCCAAGCCTGTGCCAGTTACCAGCGCAGAGCGCATCGCGTGCCGCAACTGCACAATTGCGGAGGCCAGCCAGAATCGGTGAAGCATCACCTTCACGCTCAAGCCGCGCAATCACGCTGGTATGCACCGCCGACGATTGATGCGCCGCGCCCAGAAACACCAGCACCAGGCGGCGCTCTAGCTCACGGCGCAATGCAGCTGGCAGGCCCAGCTGCTCGACCCGCGCGTGTGGGTATGTCGCCATATCGATGAAGTTCATGCCACCATACGCCGCGCAGAGCTGGTCTTGAATGCCACACTGCAACCCCAAACGCACAGTCTCGACCCGGTGAGCGGCAGCAGCAATCGCGTGGGGCGTGCGCTGGGCCGGGTGGAGCGCTGCGAGCGCGCCCAGCAGCGCAACGGTTACTGCGGCGGAGGTGCCTGTAGATGCACCCGCAGGAATATCCGAACGAATCGTAATATCAAGCGCCAGGTTAGCAGGCGGCGCAATTTCGGCGAGGGCAGCCGCAATCAGCGGATGAGGGTGGGCTAGCGGCGGGCGCAAATGCCATGCCGCCGGGTCGTAAGCCAGATGTTCGGCGTAGTTTTCGGCATATACCTGCACCTGGGCGCGCTGCGAAGCGCGGGGGTAAGCGATAAGCTGCACTTCAGCGCCGGGCAGCACCGCAATATTGCAAATCTGGCCGTGCCCGGAAAACCAGGTATCCGTCCATCCACCGTGATCACAGATGCGAACCGGCGCAACACTCTTGATCAGACGTAGCGGTGTGGGTGCGGGCATAACAGCGCGCTATTTTCGCTTGGGTTTGCTCTGGCGGCGCTTAGGGGCAGGCGTGGCGGCAGGCTCAGTAGTGCGGTTCGTGGTGCGCGTAGATGCTTTGGCGGCGCGTTTGGTGGTATCTGCGCCGCTGGTATGCACGCCATTCTGTACGGGTGCATCGGGCGTAGCCGCTACCGATACATCACTATCGCTACCCGCCGTGGGAACAAACTGCGCCGCGGCCAACGCCGCCCCGTTTCGTGGCACGCTATCAACCGGCGCAAGCGGCTCAGTCGTTTCTCGCACAGGCACAATTGCAATTGGCAGTGCGGTGGGAACATCGGCGGCGTAATCCTCGGGCATTGCATCGGGTGCGCCAATGCTAGCCTCATTTAACAGTTCGGCAGCTACCTCCGCTTGTTCTTCCGGCACAGGCGGTGACGCGGTCGCCTCCGCAATAGAAATATCCTCAGCGGTAACTGGCAGATCCTCAATCGCCGCATTAGCGGGCATATCCGGTGTGTCAGTAGCAATTGCCGTATCGTCAACCATCAGCGGCGCGCCCTGCTCACCTTCAGAAGCTTCTAGCGGCGTAGCAGCAGGCACTTCCGCAGCGAGACCGATCGCGTGTTCCAATGGCTGCGCAGCGACCTGCCCAACCTCATCGGCCAGCGCAGCAGCAGGCGCAGGTTGCTCACCCCATGGCTCGGCTGCTGAACGTGCTTCGTCGGTTGGCGTGTCGGTATGCGCAGGCTCCAGCGGCACATGCGCCTGGGCTGGCAGCGCCGCCGCCCAATCGACAACCAGCTCGACATAGCCGCAGCGCGAGCAAGCCCACAGGCGCGGGGCCAACGGCGCGCTCTGCCCATCGTTTTCGGCGGGTTGCATCGCCAGGTGATGCTGTAACACACCCGGGACCAGATCGGCACCGCACTGGACGCAGGCGCGCGGCCCGGCTGGCGATGCAGCGAGGCGGGGTGAAGCTGGTGTGTCGAAGCTTGATAGGGGGGCATGCACCGGCGCGGCTGCCGAGGCCGGTGCCGCACGACGCTCGGCTGCACGGCGATACACGTCCAGGGTCTCGCGCGCGGCGCGAATCCACGAAAACTGCTGCGCGCGGGCCATCCCCAGGCGGCTCAGCTCAGCCCGACGCGCCTCATCCGCCCACAGCGCCTCAATCTCATCGGCCCAGGCGGCGGCATCGAGCGGCGGCACATACAGCGCGGCATTCCCGCCAATCTCTGGCAAGCTCGAGGTAGCGGCGGCCAGGCAGGGCGCACCGCAGGCCATCGCTTCGAGCAATGGCAGCCCAAACCCTTCGTAGAGCGAAGGGTTAATGTACATGCGGCAGGCATTATACAGCCAGCGCAAATCGTACTGCCCTACGCCACCGGCAAACAGCACATGCTCGCCCAGGTTCAAATCGCGCACCGCCGTGAAAATTGGCTCGTCGCGCCAGCCGCGCCGCCCAACAATCACCAGGCGATAGCCAGCATCAGGCCGCCGGTCAATGCAGATACGCAGGGCTTGCAGCAATGTTGGCAGGTTCTTACGCGGCTCAAGCGTGCTGACAAACAGCAGGAATGAATCGGCCTCAACCGGCGTGGCATTCAACACGCGCGCCTCGCCTTCGCGCAGCGAGATGCGCTGAAAGAGCGGAGCCGCCGCTTCGTAAATCACATCGATCTGTTCAATTGGCAGATCAATAAACTGCGCGATATCCTGGCGCGTTGCCTCAGAAACCGCAATAATCCCATCGGCGCGCGGGGCATTCGCCTTTACCTGGCTGTAATAGGCCCGCGCCGCATCGTCGAGAATCTCGGGGTAGTGCATGAAAGCCAGATCGTGGATGGTGACGACAGCCGGGCAGGTGCGGCGCAGCGGCGCGATGAAATCGGGGCTGTGCAACACCTGTGGCCGCGCAAGCATCACTTCGAGCGGCAATGTCCACTGCTCAAAGCGATGGTGCGGCGGCGTAAACACCGTGCGGCGGAGCACATTTGGCGCGATTGCAATCGGGCGCAAGTGATCACGATGTTGCAGCGACACAAATTCATCGTCGCGCGCAACCTCGGGCAGTGCTGTAAGCAGCTGACGCGTATATTGCGAAATTCCGCCTTGCCGGTAGGCATTCAGGCGAGCATCAATAGCAACGCGCATTGATCATCCGAATCTATGAGATTGTGGCGCGCAGAGAATCGCGGTGCCCCAAACCCAAGAACGAGCACTGCCTGGCACTCCCCATGCAAGGCTGCCCACAATCACTTCTGCATGTGCCACAAGCAAGGTACTATGAGAATGAACGTCACTTTCCTGTGTTGTTATCGTACCACAGAACAATCGGTTCGCGCAGGTATGCCGTAACGAACGCACTGTTTACGATGCAGGTTCGTAGGCGCGGTCGTTCACATCAACCACCTGTCCATCGTAGGCCAGGCGCACCCGCTCGGGCAGGCGCGCATTCACGCTGCTATGCTCGATATCATGCGTCATATGCACGAGAAATGCGCGGCGCGGCTGCAGGCGGGCAACAATGTCACATGCCTCATCGACAGAAAAATGCGTCGGGTGCGCGGTGAGGCGTAACGCATTCAACACCAGCACATCCAACCCTTGCAGCTGCGCCATGCTCGCCGCGGGCAGGCTGCTGGCATCGGTAACGTAGCCCAGCGCCCCGATCCGAAACCCGGTGATCGTCCAGCCGCCATGCTGAACATCGAAGGGCAGCACTGTCACCCCACAGAGATCAAATGCTACGCCGCTCTGAATTTCTACCAGATCAAGCATGGGGCGGCTTGAACCTTCCGATGTATTGACGAACGCATACCCGTAGCGCTCGCGCACCATCGCCAGGGTCGCCGCCGAGCCATAGAGCGGGATGGCCGCCTGCTGCGCAAAGTTCAGCGGGCGCACATCATCGAGGCCGGCAATATGGTCGGCATGCGCATGGGTGAGCAATATGCCATCAACGCGCTTCAGGCCAACCGCCAGGGATTGCTGCCGCAGATCGGGTCCAGCATCGAACAAGATCGCGCGCCCGGCAACTTCCAACAGCGCCGAGGTGCGCAGACGCTTATTATGCGGCTCGGGCGATTGGCACACCGCACACGGGCAGCCAATCACCGGCACGCCCATTGAGGTGCCAGTGCCAAGAAACGTCAATCGCATAGGTTGCGCATGGCGTGCTTCACTGTGTTTGCGCACGCCCCACTGGTGCACACAACACGCTCCTTCAGGCCGAGTGTTATCGTGGCATTATAGCACAGCCACCCCAACTTCGGGCGGTTGCAGCCCATCCATAGCCATGCTATAATCAGCTGTCGAAATGAATAGAATGCTCATCATGAGGGGCGGAGGGACTGGCCCGACGAAGCCCGGCAACCCCCAGCGAACGCGCGAAGATAAGGGGCAGAAGGCGAAAGCTCAAACTGATTCTGGCGCTTTTGTCTTTTCCCTTTTCCTTTTACCTTTCAACGGTACGGTGCCAATTCCTGCAGGTGTTGCCCTGGCGCGCCTGAAAGATGAGGGGTAACTACTACGGGCCTCTCGCAGTGCGGGTGGCTTTTTTTATGAGTACGAACACAGCCTATCAGCATATCTGGTGGGAAGGCGGCACGCTCGGCCTGCTCGACCAGCGGCTGTTACCGCAGCAAGAAGTAGCCGTGCAGTGCACCACGCTCGGCGACGTTGTGTACGCCATTCAGTCGATGCAAGTGCGTGGCGCGCCCGCCATCGGCTGTACCGCTGCGTATGGTATGGCGCTGGTGGCGCACCAGGCGCTGGGCAGCACCGCCGAGCTACTGGCGCAGCTTACCGCCGCTAAAGCCGCGCTCGATGCTAGCCGCCCCACCGCCGTGAACCTGGCCTGGGCGACTGCCCGCATGCTCCAGGTTGCGCAGGCCCATGCCAGCGCCAGCCCCAAAGTACTCCGCGATACCCTGCTCCACGAGGCCCACGCGATTATGGCCGAAGACCTGGCGATGTGCTACGCCATTGGCGAACATGGCCTGGCGCTTATTCCACCACGCGGGCACGTTCTCACCCACTGCAACGCTGGCGGTCTGGCCACCGCCGGACTCGGCACCGCCCTGGCACCAATTCGCTTAGCCTACGAGCGTGGCCGCAGCATTCATGTGTTCGTGGATGAAACGCGCCCATTTCTGCAAGGTGCGCGCCTCACAGCATGGGAATTACAGCGCGCAGGCGTACCGCTCACGCTAATTACCGATAATATGTCGGCGTATTTTATGCGCAAGGGCGAGGTCGATTGCGTAATCGTCGGGGCCGACCGGGTGGTGGCGAACGGCGATATTGCCAATAAGATTGGCACCTATGGCCTGGCAGTACTAGCCCAGGCCCATGGCATTCCGTTTTATGTCGCTGCGCCATCCTCAACTATCGACCTGACCTTGCCCGATGGCGATGCCATCCCGATTGAGCAGCGCGACCCGGCGGAGGTAACCACCATTGCCGGGCACAATATCGCGCCGGTGGGTGTCCAGGCGGCCCACCCGGCATTCGATATTACACCAAACCATTTGATTACAGCGCTTATTACTGAGCAGGGCGTCATCACGCCGCCTTATGCCAGCAAGCTGCGCCAGATGATGCACGCGCCAGCGAGTATTCGGGTGGTGCGATGATACCAAACGGCGACCAGTGGCCGCGTAGCGATTGTGTATGAGCTTGCCATTTGCGCCGGCTTGCCTGCCCTTGCTGCTCGGTGGGCTACCACACCGCAATGCAGCCCAGGCGCTTGAGATTGCGCGGCGCTATACCGGGCAGCTCTTGGCCTGGCCGCAGCTGCCACAGCGCAGCTTTCGTGAACAAAGCTTTGTACAGAGCATGCTCGGCTTCCCAGGGCTGATCATCGACGAAGCGCAATCGCGGGTGTATGTCGATCGGCAGCGCGCCGAGCACGAGATGAATACCTTGGGGCTGGCGTACCTCGAAGATCGTTATGGTTTTGCGGCCCTCGCTGCCGAAGACGCTGCCGGACTCGATGAGCTATTGCGCCAGGGAGAATCCTTACGCGGCTGCCTGGCATTGAAGGGCCAGCTGATGGGGCCGATCAGCCTGGCGACGCAGATAACCGACGAGCACGATCGGCCACTGATCTACGATGATATGCTATTCGACGCACTGGTGCAGCACTTGGAGCTGCGCGCCGAGTGGCAGCAGCTGCGCCTGAGCGAATGGAATAAAACAACGATCATCTGCGTCGATGAGCCATTTCTCGAAATGGTTGGCCTGCCGTTTGTGCCGATCGATTGGGCGCGCGTGCGCCAGCAGATTGGCCTGGTGCTGGAAGATGTACACGGCTGCAAAGCACTGTTTGCCGGTGGAACATGCGATTGGCCCGAGGTCTTTCAGCTCTCAGTCGACATGATTATTACCAATATTGCTGAGAATAGCACTGCCCTGACTGCGGCAGCCCCGGCACTGGGCACATTTTTCGAGCGCGAGGGCGCGCTAGGGTTAGGGGTTGTGCCGGCCGACGAAGAAGCCGTGATGCAGGCAACAGCGGCCCGGCTCGCCGACCAGGTCGGCGCATTTGCGGCACAGCTCGGCTCGGCAGGCTTCGCAGCTGATCAGCTGCTCAGGCGCTGTATTATCACCAGCGCGGGCACGATCAGCCGCCTGTCGGTAGCCGGGGCCGAGCGGGCGATACAGCTTATGAACGAAACCTCGATGCTCGTGCGTACTCAATACGCACTGGCCGAATAACACGGCACGTCGATAGTAACCAGGCCCGCATATCAGGCCGGGCAACAACATCAAGGAGTTATCTGTGGGAATTGTCGTCACTGGTTCGCTCGCCCACGACTATATCATGAACTTCCCGGGCTACTTCAAGGATCATATCCTGCCCGATAAAGTTCATATGCTGACGGTAAGCTTTCTAGTGGACTCGATGCGGCGGATGCGGGGCGGGGTTGCCGGGAATATCGCCTACACCCTGGCGCTGCTGGGCGAGCGCCCGCTGGTGGTGGCAACCGCCGGGCAAGATTTTGGCGAATACCGCGCCTGGATGGAACATCAGGGCATCGACGCATCGGGAGTTCGCACCATCCACGACGAATTTACCGCATCGTGCTTTATTAATACCGACCAGGCGAATAACCAGATCGTCGCATTTTACACCGGCGCTATGGCCCAATCGAAACATCTATCGCTGCTGGGCTTGGGGCTTGGGAAGCGCGATCTCGTGGTTATTTCGCCAACCGACCCGGATGCAATGGCCCGCAGCGTAGCCGATTGCCGCCAGCAGGGCGTCCCGTTCCTGTTCGACCCAGGCAAGCAAACGCCGCGGTTGGAAGGTGAACAAATTCTCGATGGCCTACGCGGCGCCAGCGTACTCGTCGGCAACGATTATGAATTTGGCATGATGGCGCAGAAAACGGGCCGCAGCGAGGAAGAGCTAATCACCAGTGTCCCGCTCACGGTCGTCACACGCGGCGAGCAAGGCTCGATTGTGTATGATAATGCGGGCGGGCACCAGCTTGAGGTTCCGGTTGCGCCGATTCGGGAAGTGGTTGACCCGACCGGGGCAGGCGATGCCTACCTGGGCGGGCTGGTGTTTGGGCTGGCGCGCGGCCTGCCGCTTGAGGTCACCGGGCGGGTTGCGGCGCTGGCCGCCGCCTACGCCATCGAGAAGCGCGGCTGCCAGGAGCACACATATACTGCTGCTGAGTTTGCGGCGCGCTATGCAGCCGCATTTGGGCCAAATGCCGAAGTTGAGGCGCTGGCAGCCGCCAGCAAGGCATAGCCGCGTAAGGGAAACGCATGCGCTGGGGAATTATCAGCACCGGCCATATTGCAACTAAGTTTGCTGCAGCACTGAAACATTCGGCAAGTGAGCAGGTGGTAGCGGCTGCCAGCCGCAACCCTGAGCGCGCGGCTGATTTCGCCCAGACGCATGGGATTGCACAGGCGTATGGCTCATATGCGGCGCTGCTGGCCGACCCACACGTCGAAGCCGTATATATCGGGTTGCCCAACAGCCTGCATGCCGAGTGGGCAATTAAGGCGGCGCAGGCCGGGAAGCATATTCTGTGCGAGAAGCCGCTGGCGGTGAGCCGCGCCGAAGCCCTGACAATGTTCGAGGCGGCGCGCGCCCACCATGTGTGGCTGATGGAAGCATTCATGTACCGCTTTCACCCGCGCACGCAGAAGCTTGCCGAGCTGCTGGCACAGCGCGCGATTGGGCAGGTGCGGCTCATTCGTGCATCGTTTGGCTTCTTCCTGAGCGCCCCCAACGATGTACGCTTGAATGCTGATCTAGTCGGCGGCGCGCTGATGGATGTGGGCTGCTACTGTGTCAACCTGGCGCGCATGGTTGCGGGCGATGCGCCAACCCATGCAAGCGCAGCAGCGGTGTGGGCTGCCTCCGGGGTTGATGAAACACTGGCGGGTACGCTCACCTTCCCAGGTGGCGTACTGGCACAAATTGCCTGTACGCTGGCGGGGAGCTTTCATCAACAGATCCAGATTATTGGCAGCGACGGCAGTATCGACATTGATGGCGCGTTCAATCTACCCGCCGACCAGCCTGGGCATATGCGTATTCGCTATGGCGCGCGGGCCGAACGAACCGAGGAGCTCACCTTCGCGCCGGTAGATCAATACCAGCTTGAGGCCGAGGCATTGAGCCAGCTTGTGCAGGCAGGCCATGGCGCAACCAAGCTGCCTGAGATGCCCCTGGCGGAAACGCTTGACAATATGGCGACGATCGAGGCCCTGCTGCGCAGCGCGCGCACAGGCCAGAGCGTGGAGATTGCACCATGAGTGAGAACGAGCGAGTGTGTTCGGTGTGCGGCAGTGCAGTAAAGCGCGTGGTTCTGATCGAAGATCATGGCCCGGCCACCGGCGAAAAACCGGCGGCAGTTGCACCCGGCCATGCGCATCGCTCGCTCGATGTAGTGTATAACGAGCATTACCCAACCGACGCAACGGCATGCACTGCATGTGGTCATATCGATTTGTGGGTCGACCCGGCGTGGGTCGCAAGCCTGAAGTAAGCTATCCATTCTATGTTGTACATCTCGCACGCTTCGTGCCGAAAGAAATAGCTTACCATCAACCGTCATACGTATAAAGGAGAACCAGGACTCAATGGCAAACAATTACGACATCAAAGACATTAACCTGGCCGAGCAAGGCCGCAAACGCATTGATTGGGCCGAGAAGGAAATGCCTGTGCTGCGCCTGCTGCGCGAGCGCTTCGAGCAAGAGCGCCCGCTCAATGGGTTACGAGTTTCGGCATGCTTGCACGTTACTGCCGAAACGGCGAACCTGGCGCGCACGTTGGCCTCGGGCGGTGCCGATGTGGTGCTCTGTGCCTCCAACCCGCTCAGCACCCAGGACGATGTAGCCGCCGCGCTGGTGGCCTACGAAGAAATTCCCGTTTACGCGATTAAAGGCGAAGATAACCCGACCTACTACAAGCACCTCAGCGCCGCACTCGACCACCAGCCGCATATCACCATGGACGACGGTGCCGACCTGGTAACGGCGATTCTGAAGCAGCGCCCCGAGCTACTGAAAAACCTGCTCGGCTCGACCGAAGAGACGACCACTGGCGTGATTCGCCTCAAGGCCATGGCCGCCGATGGTGTGCTAAACTTCCCGGTAATCGCCGTGAACGACAGCGACACCAAGCATATGTTCGATAACCGCTACGGCACTGGCCAGAGCACGCTCGACGGTATTATCCGCGCCACCAACGTGCTGCTAGCAGGCAAAACTTTCGTGGTTGGTGGGTATGGCTGGTGCTCGCGTGGCATCGCCGACCGGGCGCGCGGCCTGGGTGCAAACGTCATTGTCACCGAAATCGACCCAATCAAGGCGCTTGAGGCCGCGATGGACGGCTTCCGCGTGATGCCCATGGTCGACGCCGCGCCGCTGGCCGATTTCGTGTGTACCGCTACTGGCGATATCAATGTGCTCGATGGCCGCCACTTCGAGGTGATGAAAGATGGCGCGATTGTGGCGAACTCGGGCCACTTCAATGTTGAGATCAACATTCCTGCGCTCGAAGCACTCTCGAATGAAAAGCGCCAGCCGCGCCCCTTCATCGACCAGTACCTGCTCAAGGATGGCCGGGTGATCAACCTGCTGGGCGAAGGCCGCCTGATCAACCTCGCCAGCGCCGAAGGCCACCCCAGCGCCGTGATGGATATGTCGTTCGCGAACCAGGCGCTCGCTTCGGAATACTTGCAGCAGCACAAGGGCAAGCTGGCAAATGGCGTGCATGCGCTGCCCAAAGAGGTCGATCGCGAGATTGCGGCGCTCAAGCTCAAGGCGATGGGCATTGATATTGACACACTCACGCCTGAGCAGGAAAAATACCTGAACTCATGGGAAGAGGGCACCTAGAGCGAGCAAAGCGCGCTGGAACAAGGCAAAGGCTAGCCCATACGGCCGCTGTTTGTCTTGTTCCGCGCTCTGTTTCCCGTGCGATGGAGTAGTGCTATGGCTATCTATGATCCAGGCCAGCAGCAAGGCTGGCAGCCGCCAGTGCAAAATTACCCTGCCCCGGTAACCGAAACCCAGCCCGCAGCCAGCGGCGATCGCTGGGCGATTGCAGCGCTGGCGATTGTGGTCAGTACGCTGATCGGCTGCATCCCGGGCCTGAACTGCCTGGCCCCGCTGGTGCCAATGGTGGTGGGAATTGTCACCCTCACCAAGGCAAAAAATGCGGTCGACCCGAGCCGGGCACGACTGTATGGCTGGCTGGCAGTTGGGCTGGGCGCAGTATTCCTATTATTCCTGATTGGCATTGTGGCGTTGTATGGCACGCTGATTGCCCGCGTCATTAACGACCCAAGCTTTCAAGATCGGCTGCGCTAATGATGATATAGCTAGGACTTTCGCTTACTCAAGCAAATTCTTCTGTGTTCTTGGTGATGTTTTGCGCTCCGCGCAAAACATCACCAAGAACACAGAAAAAAGTACCGTGCTGCCGCAGGCGAAAAGCACAGCGTTGGTATGCTCAATAACGCAACTGCGTAAGTCCTATCTTAATCTATTTGTGTCGATTGTTTGTGCTAAGCACGAACAATCGACACAGTTAATCATCAAGTACCGCTCTGCCGAAGGCAAAAATATTCGCTGGTTCCAGATGCACCTTACCCAGACCGGTTGCTAGCCGGAAATGGCCAAAACCTTAAAGGAAGAGAAACCTATGATTGTTGTGAAAGTAGGCGGCGGCGCAGGTATGAACTATGATGCGCTCTGCGCCGATATTGCCGAGCTGTGGCGCGCAGGCCAGCGCCTGGTGCTGGTGCATGGCGGCTCGGATGAAACCAACAAACTGGCCGAACAGCTCGGCCACCCGCCGCGCTTCGTCACCTCGCCTTCGGGCTACACCAGCCGCTACACCGACCGCGCTACGCTCGAGATTTTTGTGATGGCGGTGGCGGGCAAGGTGAATAAGCTGCTAGTGGAACGACTACAGCGCCTGGGAATCAACGCCGTGGGGCTGGCCGGGCTCGATGGCCGCGTGCTTGAGGGTCAGCGCAAAGCGGCCATTCGCATCGTTGAGGATGGCAAGCAGAAAATCCTGCGCGACGACTGGACTGGCACGATCGAGCGCACCAACGCGGCGCTGCTGCGGCTGCTGCTCGACGCCGGGTACCTACCGGTGGTTGCGCCAATCGCCGCCAGTACCCAGGGCGAGGCCGTGAATGTTGATGGCGACCGCGCCGCCGCCGCTGTGGCCGAGGGCTTGAGCGCCAATACGCTGCTACTGCTCTCGAATGTGCCCGGGCTGCTGCGCAACTTCCCCGATGAAAGCAGCTTGATTGCGCATATTCCGCGCGGTGCAGTAGAAGAATACGCGGGCGTTGCTCAGGGCCGCATGAAGAAAAAAGTGCTTGGCGCAGTCGAGGCGCTGCACGGTGGCGTAGGCCGGGTGGTGCTGGGCGATGCGCGCGTGGCCCAGCCGATCAGCCGCGCGCTGGCGGGCGCAGGCACGGTGATTGAGTGAGGCGAACGACGGCGGCGGTGGTCGAGCAACCTGCCTAGTCCAGCCCACGGATCGCCGGGTGCGCCAGCCCAAGCAGCGCCATGACCATGGTGCCAACGCCTCCAATAATGAACACCAGCGGCGCGCCAAACAGGTCGGTGGCCCAGCCAGCCAGCGCATAGCCAATTGGGATCAGCACGAACGAGCCGAGGTAATCGATGCTCGAGACGCGGCCTAGCAATTCGCCTGGCACCATCTCCTGGAGGGTCGTCGTCCAGATCAATCCAAACGCAGCCAGGCTCGCACCAAAGATCAGCGCGCCCAGGGCAATGCCAATAACGCCGCCGGGCAGCACATACAGCAGCACCGCCAGGCCGCTCGCCAGCAGGCCGCCATAGGCAATCAGGCCGCGCCGGTGCAGGCGCGGAATACGCCCGAGCCAGACCGAGCCAAGCACCTGGCCGAGCGAGATCATCGAGCCAGAAAGGCCCAGCAGCTCGACACTACCATGCAGTGTATTTTTAATCAGGAACGGCAGCGATACTGCTAGCGGCCCGCCCGAAGTAACATTCCCTAGCGCGGCCAGCGTAATAGTAACCCAGAGCCATGGCTTGACGAGCACCGCCTGCAAACCCTCGCGCAGCTCACGCAGCAAGTTATGCTCGGTGGCGGGCACGGCGGCACGCGGTGCGGCAACCGGCGGAATTGGCAGCAAGAAGAGCGCCGAGAGCAAGAACGACCCGGCATCGAGCGCAAACGCCAGTGGGGTACCGCCCAGCGCCACAATCGCCGCGCCAATCGCTGGCCCGACGGTACCGGTCAGCTGGCGGCTCAAGCTGGTAAGCGCATTCGCACTGTTCAGCGCCTCGCGCGGGGTAATATCGGGCACTGTTGCCACATAGGCAGGTTGGAAAAACGCATCGACAAAGCCAAAGACCACACTGGCAATATAGATATGCCACACTTCAAGGACATTTGCGAAAGCCATCGCGGCAACCGCGCCCGACACCAGAAAGCGCAGCAGATCGGAGCCAAGCATCAGGCGCACGCGTGGCAGGCGATCGACCGCAACGCCGCCAATCAAGAGGAAAATCAGCATCGGCACCATCGAGAAGATCAGCACTGTACCCATGGCTGTGGCCGAGCCAGTTTTTTCAAGCACCCACCAGGCCAACGCCACCCGGTACAGGCTATCGCCCAGGCTCGAAATAGTTTGCCCGCCCCACAGCAGCGCAAACGACCGATGACGCAACGAAGAAAATAATTTCATGAATTGGCTGAACTTTCATCACGGCGGGCGAAAGAATGGCTAATGCTCTGCTGGCAGCATAGTGGCACTGGCCGCCTGGCGCAGCAGCGCAGGTGTAAGCGTATAGATCCGCCCAAAGCCACCAACATAACGGGCTTCGCGTGGAACAACGCGAAACAGTACAAAATCGGGCAGGCTAAACAGCATTTCGGCGGCGGGCAACCGCGCCAGGTAGCAGGCCTGCCCGGCGGCAAACGCCGCGCTACCCGGCTCAATCGGCTGTGCAGCCCCAGACAGGGTAATACGCGCCAGGGTTTGCACATCATCGCGCCGATCGTCTGGCTCGGCAATCAGCAGTGCGGCGGCTGGATCGGCCAGCAGGTGACGCGTGTGGGCTGCCAGGCGGCTCAAGTAGAGCAGCACAGCGCCAAAATCTGGCTCGGCGGCATAGCCGACCATAGCAACATTTGGCAAGCCATTGTGTATGGTGGCGAGGGCCGCCTGGCGCTGGCCGCGCACCAGGTTCGCGACCAGGACTAATTCATCAGCGAGCATAGAAGGTGCTCCTTGTACGAGAAAACGCTATGACCGAATTCTGGCTCATCCGCCATGGCGAAAGTGAATCAAATGCTGGGCTAAGCACCGGCCCGACCGCCGATATTCGGCTCACCCCACGCGGCCAGGCCCAGGCACAGGCGCTCGCAGCAATGCCAATCGCGCGCGCGCCCGACCTGATCGTCACATCGGGGTATCGGCGTGCGGTCGAAACTGCCGCCCCGCTACGGGCGCGCTTTCCACAGGCGCGCAGCGACGAATGGCCGATTCACGAAGTCGTGACCCTCTCCGACGAGCACCGCGCCAACACCACACCTGCGCAGCGCCGCCCGCTTGTTGACGCCTACTGGGAGCGCTGCGCCCCCGAGTTCAGCGATGGCGCAGGCGCTGAATCGTTTGTGCAGGTTATTGCGCGGGCCGAAGCGTTCCGCAACAGATTGCGCGCGATTGAAAGCGATGTTGCCTTCATCGTTGGGCATGGACTTTTTACACGAACATTACTCTGGCTGCATTTCGCGAATCCAACAATTCTTAATTCCAGGCAAATGCAGGCATACCGCGATTTTATAGCGAGCTTCCACATTCCCAATACGTCGGTGGTGAAAGTATACCGCAATTCTGCCCACGAGCTGTTATTTGGCGCGCCAAGCATTACGCACCTACCGCCCGAGCTGCGCCCAGGCAACGCCGCCCCGACGCGACGCACCCAGGAAGATTGATTAGGACTTTCGCTTCCTTGTTTATTTGCCTACGGCAGCACGGTATTTTTTTCTTTGTTCCTGGTGATGTTTTGCGNNGCGCAAAACATCACCAGGAACACGAAGAATTTGCTTGAGTAAGCGAAAGTCCTATTGATTTGAAACACCCGGCCACAGGACACTGGAAGCCAATAGGTAAGGAGAAACCGATGACACTTCAGCTCAGCAATGCCGAAATTATCGCCGCCGAACAGGCGCACACCAGCGGCGTGTACCCCAAGCGCCCGCTGGCAATTGTGCGCGGCGAAGGTGCACGGCTGTGGGACGCCGACGGGCGCGAGTATATCGACTGTGTCGGCGGGCAGGGCGCGGCCAATCTCGGCCACGCCAACCCGGCGGTAGTCGCCGCCATTCGCGCGCAGGCGGGCACCCTGATCAGCTGCCCAGAAATCTTCTACAACGACCAGCGCGCCGCCTATGTGCAAGAGCTTGTCGCAGTGTTGCCAGCTGGCCTGGAACGCGCATTCCTCTGCAACTCGGGCGCTGAAGCGATCGAGGGCGCGCTCAAGCTCGCGCGGCTGCTCACAGGGCGGCAGCAGGTGGTTGCTACCGTGCGCGGCTTCCATGGCCGCACAATGGGCGCGCTGTCAGCCACCTGGGAACCCAAATACCGCGAGCCATTTCTGCCCCTAATCGATGGCTTCGCCCACGTACCCTATGACAAGCTCGCCGCGCTGGATGCCGCGATTACTGAACAGACCGCTGCGGTACTCATCGAGCTGGTGCAGGGCGAAGGTGGCGTGCGCCCGGCCAGCGCCGCGTATGTGGCAGGTGCCGCCCAGCTGTGCCGCGAACGCGGCGCATTACTGATTGTCGATGAAGTACAAACCGGGTTTGGTCGTGTAGGAACCATGTGGGCCAGCCAGCACTACGGCATCACGCCCGACATTATGGCGCTGGCAAAGTCGATTGCGGGCGGCCTACCAATGGGCGCAGTCGCCTTTCACGCGCGTTTTGGCCCTATGCCGCCCGCCAGCCACGGCAGCACCTTTGGCGGTGGCCCGCTGGTGTGCGCTGCNNTATGTGCTTGAGCAGCTGCGGGCGCTCCCGCTGGCGCGGGTGCGCGAAGTGCGCGGCATGGGCCTGCTGATTGGCCTGGAGCTGAAGGAGCGCGTACAGCCATTTCTTACCGCGCTGATGGAGCATGGCGTGCTGGCACTACCCGCTGGCCCGAACGTGCTGCGCCTGCTGCCGCCGCTAGTGATTGAGTACGAGCAGCTTGATCGCGTGATAGCCGCGATTAGCACGATTCTGGCGTAGGGAGTGAATGGAAGTAGGCAGGTGGCAGTCGACAGAAACTTGCGAACCGACACATCGATCTCTGTACCTCTGTGTCTTTGTGGTGAATGGTAACCTGCAACACATAAAGAGGAAGGCATGAGCAAACCCGATTTCGACCCGGTGGAATTCCTGGCAGGCGCGCTGCGTATCCCTAGCATCTCGGGCGACGAGCGCGCCGTGGCCGAGTATTTTGTGGCCCAGATGCAGGCACTCGGCTTCGCGGCGCATGTCGATGCGGCGGGCAACGCGGTAGGTGTGCTTGGCAGCGGCCCCGAGATCGTGCTGCTCGGGCATATCGATACGGTGCCTGGCGATATTCCGGTGCGCGTGGAAGATGGCAAACTCTATGGGCGCGGCGCCGTCGATGCCAAGGGGCCGTTCGCCACGTTTGTGGCCGCTGCCGCGCGGCTGGCGGGCGCGCCGTTGGGGGCGCGGCTAGTGCTGGTGGGTGCAGTCGAAGAAGAAGCCGCCTCATCGAAAGGGGCGCACTATGTGGTAGATCAATACGCGCCGATCGCGTGCATCATCGGCGAGCCGAGCGGCTGGGATAAGTTGACGCTGGGCTACAAGGGGCGGCTGCTGGCCGAAGGCCGCTGGGAGCAGCCCATGGCCCACACCGCCGGGCGCGAGATCGCCGTGGCCGAGCGGGCGGTTGCCTTCTGGAATGCGGTCGCAGCTTACTGCGCCGACCATAACACGGGCAATACCCGTCTGTTCGACCAGCTCATCCCCTCGATTCGCAGCATCCAGAACGGCAGCGACGGCCTGACCGACTGGGCCGAACTCACCGTGGGCCTGCGCCTGCCGCCTGGAACTGCTCCCGAGACACTGGCCGCAACCCTCAGCGAATTCGCACACGGTGGGCAGCTGGTCTTTCGCGGCGGCTGTGAGGCATACCAGGGCGACAAAAATAACCTGCTGGTGCGCGCCATGCTGCGCGGGGTACGCGCCACTGGCGGCACGCCCGGCTTCTTGATCAAAACCGGCACCGCCGATATGAACGTGGTAGGCCCGGCCTGGCGCTGCCCAATCCTGGCCTACGGCCCCGGCGAATCAACGCTCGACCATACGCCGAACGAGCATGTCGAAGTGGAGGAATACTTGCGTGCTATCACGGCGCTCGAAACGGCCTTGCGCGCCCTTGCACTGCCCTAACTGGCAATGGCGCTACGCTTGCACGCTTCTATTGCTGCGGGCATGGCGCAGTTGCATCATTTGCATTCTAACGCTGTGCGTGTCATCTACAAAAGCACACGGTGTGCACGCTGCCGCACGCTACGCGTGCCAGCGGCGTAAGTCCTGCATACAACAGGGGGCACATGCTGCTCGCTCCTGCCTGGTATGGGAGCGCTACAAAGCTATTGGGCTAGCGAAAGCATTGCTGTGAGGCGACGCGGCTGTTACAATGCGGCAAAGACTGCTAAAGGAGTAGGCGGATTATGCCAACGGTAATAACAGGTGCGGTTGCTATTGCCCTGTTTGGCTGGTTTGCCACAATAATCGCTATTAGCCGCTCGAAGCTGAGTAGCGAGCATAAGCGCATGCTGGTCGTGCCTTCATGGCTTCCCTGGTTTGCGCTGGCGCTTGGCGCACCAATTCTGAGCGGCTTTATCTCCTGGCAGGAGGCGCTGAATCTGGGTGGGGCAATAACAATCGGGATGCTCGTGTCAGTGGTCGTATCGCGCAATCGGCCACGGCGCTAGCTCGCTTCGGCACAAAAAAGCGATCGCTGCCCAGGTTAATTAACCCAGGCATACGATCGCTTATCGTAGGAATTTTGGGGACGCCAGAAGAGCTAGGCGCGGCGCTCGACCAACAGGCGAATCGCGGTGCGCTCCTCATCATCGATCGATACATCGATGAAGGATGGCGTGCACACAATATCGACGCCTTCTTCGCTAAGGTAGCTGCGCGCAATCGCCACCGCCTTGATCGCCTGGTTGGTGGCCCCGGCACCGATCGACTGAACTTCGGCCATGCCGCTATCGCGGATCACGCCCGCAATCGCCCCGGCAACGGCACTTGGCCGCGAGCGCGTAGAAACCTTCAATACCTCGGCAGGGTGGCGCTCGGCCGCCATAGCGGTGCCCTCACCAACGGCACGAGCGAGCGGTACAGCCTGAGATGTGTTTGATGGCATACGTTCCTCCTCCGGTGGTGATGAACTCAGAGTCGAAGCCGGTTGGGTGGTCTCCGAGTCGTGGATGTCGGGGTTCATAGACGAGACTCCTCTGTGAACAAGAGCATCGGATGCCGCGTGGTGTGCGCTACCCGATGCTCTTGGTGCTCAACAAGGACATGCTAGCGGGCGTAATCAACGGCACGGGTTTCGCGAATAACCGTTACTTTGATTTGCCCAGGATATTGTAAGCTCTCCTCGATCTTTTTGGCAACGTCGCGGGCCAGATGGATGCTGCCCAAATCGTCGATTGAGTCGGGTTGTACCATCACACGCACTTCGCGCCCGGCCTGAATAGCAAAGGCGCGCTGGACGCCGGTGAAAGAAGTTGCGACCGTTTCGAGCGCTTCGAGCCGCTTGATATACAGGTCAAGCGTTTCGCGGCGTGCACCTGGCCGCCCGCCAGAAATGGCGTCGACCGCTTGAACCAGAAAAGCCTCAACCGTTTGTGGTTCTTCGTCGTTGTGGTGAGCAGCGATCGCATGCACAATTGCGGGCGATCGTCCGAGCCGACGCGCGATATCAGCACCGATGAGTGCGTGCGGCCCCTGGACTTCGTGGTCCACTGCTTTCCCAATATCGTGCAGCAGCGCCGCAGTTTTTGCAACGCTGATATTAGCCCCAAGCTCGGCAGCCATATGTGCAGCGAGTAGTGCGCATTCGAGTGAATGTTGCAGCACATTTTGCCCATAGCTTGTGCGATATTTTAACCGGCCAAGCAATTTGATCAGGTCGGGATGGAGGCCCTGCACATTAGCCTCATAGGCCACGCGCTCGCCCTCCTCACGCATAATCTGTTCAATTTCCTGTTGGGTTTTGGATACGACCTCTTCGATACGGGTGGGATGAATGCGTCCGTCTTTGAGCAGTTTAATCAGCGAAACGCGCGCAACCTCGCGCCGCACCGGGTCGTGACAGGACAGGGTCACGGCCTCGGGCGTATCATCAACAATGATATCGACCCCGGTAAACTGCTCGAACGCGCGAATATTGCGGCCTTCGCGCCCAATGATGCGCCCCTTCAGCTCTTCGCTCGGGAGTGCGACCGTCGAGACGGTTACTTCAGCGACATAATCCGAGGCGCAACGCTGTATCGCCAGCCCAATGATCTTACGAGCGACTTTATCGGCATCGTCATGGGCGGCTTTTTCGATCTCACGAATCCGCCGTGCCGATTCATCGCGGGCTTCTTCCTCGACGCGCTTCAAAATAATTGCGCGCGCGTCGTCTTGGCTCAGGGCAGAAATACGCTCAAGGGCGACTTGCTGTTGGGTGTGGAGCTGCTCGGCCTCACGCTGAATTTGTTCGGTTTGGCGTTCGCGGGCCTGTACCTGCCGCTCGCGCCGCTCCAGACCTTCCAGCTTGCGATCGAGGTTTTCTTCTTTGCGCTGTAACCGCTCCTCTTGCTTCGCAACCGACCCCCGTACCTCGCGGATTTGAACTTCGGCTTCATTCCGCAGCCGGAGCGCTTCGTCCTTGGCATTGAGAATAATTTCTTTTTGCTCGGAACGGGCCGCTTCGAGTTGCAAACGTGCTTCCGTTTCATTTTGTAAAATACGGTTTTTGCTATTGGTGGTGTAGACAAAAAAGCTGATACCATAGCCAGCAGCCAGGCCGACCACTAGTGCTAGTACAGCTGATAGGAGCCAATCCACTGTGTCCTCCTATTTACTTTTTAAGGTGCAGCAGACGGCGGTTCAGCTATTATGAACCGTCATACCGTGCAACCAGTAGTAGACGTGCAACAATAAGAGTAACCAAAGTAGCCGTAATAATACTCGGTGTTCGCTTCATCTGTCAAGGCGAGGGCATTTTGCGATATTTTCGGCGATTCTTTGGTCGGTATTGTGATTATTATCTCAATACCTAGCCTGAAACGCATACCTAAATATTTTCGTTTTCGCGCAAAATACTGTTATTTTTTACCAATTTATTACATTAACACCAACTTTTACGCAAACAGCAGAATTTTGTATAGATTTATGGTTAGGTAGGTATTCTTTGGCTAATGAGGACTTTCACTTGTTGTGTATGTGCCTGTGGAAGCACGGTTCTTTGTTGCTTCTTGGGTCAGCGCCCGTCCTGGCCGGGTGCGAATAGCCAAACAGCCGTGGCAGGTACCCTGCCACGGCTGTTGTGCGTGCGTATATCAATATTTACTCAGCGAGCATAGCGGCGGT